>NZ_RZTI01000071.1:0-3033 GCF_003997275.1 Mesorhizobium sp. M6A.T.Ce.TU.002.03.1.1 | reverse complement strand
TGCCATGCCCGACGTCACTTCCGCCGCTTGCTTGATCACCGCACCGTCGGCGTCTTTCACCAAGGCAAAGCCCCGCGCCAGCACCGCCTTATGCGACAGCGTCGCCAGCAGCCGGTCGGCCTGGGTCAGTTTCCCGCGCAAGCGTTCGAGCCGCACCGAAATCATCCGGTCCTGTCGCCGCGACAGTGCCGCCAAGATATCGACCTGCAATTTCTGCCGCCTTGCGATCGGCGCGGGCGACAGCCGTGCGGCGGCGCGCGAAAACCGCGTTCGCCGCTCGCGCACGATGGCGAAGAACGCCGCTTGCGCGCGGGCGAGATCGCGGCCGGCCAATGTACGGGCCTCGTTCATGCGTCGCGACAGAGTGGCCGGCGTCAGCCGCTGTGCCTGAAGCCTAGCTCGCTTGCGTTGGACGCTGACGGACAGCGCCCGGCCAAGCCGGCTCGTCGCCTCGTCGAAGCGCCGGCGCGGCAGCGCCAGCAACTGGTCGGGCGAAGGCAGTGCACGGGCGGCGGCACGGACCGCCTGGCGCTTGCGTTCGAAATTGCGCGATACCGCGGTCTTGAGCCGCGCACCAAGGCCGGCAAGCGTCACTTCGAGGTCGGCGCGCACGGGCACGGCGATCTCGGCGGCACCCGTCGGTGTCGGCGCTCGCACATCCGCCGCCAGGTCGATCAGCGTCCAGTCCGTTTCATGGCCGACAGCGGAGATCACCGGAATACGCGAGGCGGCGACGGCACGAGCCAGCGCCTCGTCATTGAACCCCCAAAGATCCTCGAGGCTGCCGCCGCCGCGCGCCACGATCAACAGGTCGGGCTGCGGGATGACGCCATCGTGCGCCAGCGCGTTGAAGCCGTTGACGGCGGCGGTCACTTCCTTGGCCGTCGTCTCGCCCTGCACCCGCACCGGCCAGACGAGCACATGCAGCGGAAACCGGTCCTTGATCCGGTGGATGATGTCACGAATGACCGAGCCGGTCGGCGAGGTGACGACGCCGATGACGCACGGCATGAACGGCAGCAAGCGCTTGCGGCCGGCATCGAACAGGCCTTCGGCCTGCAGCCGGCGCTTGCGCTCTTCCAGCAGCGCCATCAGCGCCCCGGCGCCGGCCGGCTCCAGATTGTCGATGACGATCTGGTAGTTGGACTTTCCGGGATAGGTGGTGAGCTTGCCGGTGGCGATCACCTCCATGCCCTCTTCGGGGCGGAATTTCAGTCGGCCCATCGTGCCCTTCCACACCACGGCGTCGAGCCGCGCGCGGTCGTCCTTCAGGCAGAAATAAGCATGACCGGAGGAATGCGGCCCGCGATAGCCGGATATTTCGCCACGCACCCGCACATTGCCGAAGACGTCCTCGACCGTGCGCTTCAGCGCGCCGGAAATCTCGCTTACCGTGTATTCGGTGGCGTTGGTGCGTGATTCGGATGCTGCGTCGCTCATTGGCCGATTGGGGGGCGGTTGTGCGTCCGCGTCAAGCCGTAGGTGCTCAGCGCCGACCCCCGGGTCCTTCACCAGCCCGGCAAGATCTGGTTCGGCTTGTTCCGCTTCATCTTCGAAAAGGCGAGTGCGGCGAAGTCGAAGGTTCCCGTCTCTTCGCCGAGCGGCACGGAAATATTATCGAGGCTTTCCGAAATGTGACGGGCTAGCGCGTCGACGATCTCCGGCCGCGACGTCTGGCCGCGCATGATGCCTATGCGGCAATCGGGCAGGGCGCCGAACCCGTCGGCGTCGCCCAAAACTCGCATGCCGGGCCGCAGCGCACATTCCGGCAGCACCGAGATCGCCAGGCCGGAAAGCACCGCAGCTGTGATGACGGTGGCCGAGAAGCTGGTGAACAGGATGCGGTAGTCGCGGTTCTGCCGGTCGAGCACGTCGACAGCAGCCCGCCGCCAGATGCAGTTCGGCCGGCCGAAAGCCATCGGCAATGTGTCCTGCTCATGTGTCGCGTGGTTGGCCGAAGTGACCCACAGCAGCGGTTCGCGCCGCACCACTTCCGACTGGCCGTGCGCGTCATTGTGGGTCACCAGCGCCAGATCGAGATTGCCGCGCTTGATATGGTCGACCAGCCCGGGTGTTGGCTCGCAGATGACCGTCAGCTCGACACGTGGATTGGAACGGGCGAAGCGGGCCATGATCTCGGGCAGGAAGCGATCGGCATAGTCGTCCGGCGTGCCGATGCGGATCGTGCCTTCGAGCCGCCGGTCGTCGAAGGCGGCCAGCGTTTCCCGATTGAGGAACAGCAGCCGTCTTGCGTAGGAGAGCAGCCTGTCGCCATCTTCGGTCAGCCTGTTGGTGCGCCCGTCCTTTTCGAACAGCGGCTTGCCGATCCGTTCTTCCAGCCGGCGCATCTGCATGGACACCGCCGACTGGGTCCGATGCACCTCTTCCGCCGCGCGGGTAAAGCTGCCGGTGTCGACGATCGAGACGAAGGTCTGCAACTGATCGAGATCGAGTGGCGCTTTCATCGGTCCAATCCATCATTAGTGTTGATGCTAAAGATTAGAAACATTCGTTGGATTAATCAATCAAGCGGTGGCAGATTCAGCATTGTCCACATCAAGGCAGTGCATGTCGCCTAAGTGGTCACCGTTTTTGGGACGACGACGTGCATCTTCTACGTGGATCGGGACCGGAACGGCCGCTGTTGCCAGCGCCGATCGCCCCGTTTCGTCCGTTCAAATATGAAGGAGGCTGATATGGCTACGTTCGACTTCGCCACCGAGACTTCGCGCATCACGTCGCGTCCGGCTATTGCGACGCGCGCGGCCAATGCCATTTCCAACGTCTACCGCGCCTGGAAAAACCGCCGCGCTTTCTATCGCCTTGGCGAGATGTCGGACTCCGAACTCGCCGACATCGGCCTGACGCGCGCCGACCTGCACGTCGCTATCGACGTGCCGTTTGGCCGCGATCCGACCGAAAGGCTACGCGTCATCGCGACCGATCGCATGGACACGATCGAGGATCTTGCCCGCAAGGTGGCCTAAGGGGGCGCGCTGTAGGATTTCGCAGGCGCCCACTCCCTGCCGGTTC
>NZ_RZTI01000070.1:0-31209 GCF_003997275.1 Mesorhizobium sp. M6A.T.Ce.TU.002.03.1.1 | reverse complement strand
CCCCAACGGCTTGCACCTCGCCCCACCTTCCGCTATAGAGCCGCCACCCGCGTAGACACCCTTGGAGGCAACGCGGCGGAAGGCTGTCCGGCCTGCGTGATCCCAAAAAAGATTTTGGACCAGATCATGTAAGGCCATGACGGCTTTCGACGTTTACGGCCCAGGCGTCTCGCCGGCCGCGAACGCTCCAGAACAACGCGAAAGGAAATGCCATGAGCCAAGCTTCTTACGAGCTCAAGGCCGAAGCGCGCGAACAGGTCGGTAAGGGGTCCGCCCGTGCAGTTCGCCGTAACGGTAAAGTGCCTGCAGTAATCTACGGTGACAAGCAGCCTCCCCTGGCGATTGCCCTCACCTACAAGGACATCTACTACAAGATCCATGGCGGCGGGTTCCTGACCACGATCGCCACGATCGATGTCGACGGCAAGAAGATCCAGGTCCTGCCCAAGGACTTCCAGCTCGACCCGGTCAAGGATTTCCCGGTCCATGTCGACTTCCTGCGCATCGGCAAGGACACAGAAGTCAATGTCGACGTGCCGGTCCACTTCATCAACGAGGACAAGTCGCCCGGCATCAAGCGCGGCGGCGTGCTCAACATCGTGCGTCACGAGGTCGAGTTCCACTGCCCGGCCAATGCGATCCCGGAATTCATCACCGTCGATCTCACCGGCACCGATATCGGCGATTCGATCCACATCTCGGCGGTCAAGCTGCCGGCCGGCGTCAAGCCGGTGATCTCCGACCGCGACTTCACCGTCGCGACCATTGCCGGCTCCGCGGCGATGAAGCCGGAGGCGGAAGAGACGGTCGAAGCGGCTGAGCCCGAAGCGGCTCCTGCTGCCGAAGAGAAGTAATCCCTTTCCGCCCGGAGGTGACGATGCTGCTGTTTGCAGGCCTCGGCAATCCGGGCGCGAAATACGCCAACCACCGGCACAATGTCGGCTTCATGGCGGCGGACGCAATCGCCCGCCGCCATTCCTTTTCGCCCTGGTCGAAGAAATTCCAGGGCCTGATTGCCGAAGGCACGCTTGGCGGCGAAAAGATCATCCTGATCAAGCCGCAGACCTTCATGAACAATTCAGGCCAGTCGATTGGCGAAGCGCTGCGCTTCTACAAGCTCACGCCCTCGGCGCTCACCGTCTTCTATGACGAGATCGACCTCGCCGACGGCAAGGTCCGCGTGAAGACCGGCGGCGGCGCCGGCGGTCACAACGGCATCCGCTCGATCGACGGCCATGTCGGCAACGCTTACCGCCGCGTGCGCATCGGCGTCGGCCACCCGGGCGTCAAGGAATTCGTCCAGCATCATGTGCTTGGCGATTTCGCCAAGGCCGATCGCGAATGGCTGGAGCCGCTGCTCGACGCCATCGGTGATCATGCCGAAATGATTGTGAGGGGTGATGAGCCCGGCTTTATGAACAAGGTCAGCGTTGCCGTCCAGCGCAAGACCGGTGCTACGCCCGAACGCGAAAACGCGGGGTCGAAACAGCAGAGCCCTAAACAGCAAAGCCACGTCCGTCAGGCGCGACAGCAGCCGGCGGTCAAGCTGCCGCAAACCGGCCCGATGGCCGCCATGCTGAAGAAGCTGTTTGGCGGCAAGGATTGAGCTTCGGCGTGAACGGAGCGAAGGGCTTGACGTTCGTCGCCGCTTTCGCCCATAGCCCTCATCAAATTTCGATTTCCCGATAGGACCGGATAAAAATGGGTTTCAAATGCGGCATCGTTGGCTTGCCCAACGTCGGCAAGTCGACACTTTTCAACGCGCTGACCAGGACGGCGGCGGCGCAGGCCGCCAACTATCCGTTCTGCACCATCGAACCGAATACCGGCGAGGTGGCGGTGCCCGACCCGCGTCTGCAGAAGATCGCGGCGATCGGCAAGTCGAAGGAGATCATCCCGACCCGCATCTCCTTCGTCGACATCGCCGGCTTGGTGCGCGGCGCCTCGAAGGGCGAAGGGCTGGGCAACCAGTTCCTGGCCAACATCCGCGAGGTCGACGCCATCGTCCATGTGCTGCGCTGCTTCGAGGATGATGACATCACCCATGTCGAGGGCCGCATCGATCCCGTCGCCGACGCCGAGACCGTCGAGACCGAGCTGATGCTCGCCGACCTCGACAGCCTCGAGCGCCGCATCGTGCAGTTCCGCAAGCGCGCTTCCGGCAAGGACAAGGAGGCGTTGACCGTGCTTCCGATGATGGAAGCCGCTCTTGAACTCCTGCAGGCCGGCAAGCCGGCCCGCATTTTGCTCAAAGGTATCTCCGCGGAGGACCTGCGTATCCTGCAGGGGCTGAACCTGCTGACGTCGCACCCCGTTCTCTATGTCTGCAATGTCGCAGAGGCCGACGCCGCCACCGGCAATACGCACACCAAAGCGGTCGAACAGATGGCTGCCGCGCAAGGCGCCCGTACCGTGGTGATTTCGGCAGCGATCGAAGCCGAGGTCGCGCAGCTCAGCGACGACGAGGAAATGGAATTCCTGGCAACGTTGGGCCTTGAGGAGCCAGGCTTGAACAAGGTGATCCGCGCCGGCTACGAGCTTTTGCAGCTCATCACCTATTTCACCGTCGGGCCAAAGGAAACGCGCGCCTGGACCGTGCACAAGGGCGCCAAGGCGCCGCAAGCGGCAGGCGTCATCCACACCGATTTCGAGCGTGGCTTCATCCGCGCCCAGACCATCGCCTACAACGACTTCGTCGCGCTGGGTGGCGAAGTGGCCGCCAAGGAAGCCGGCAAGGCGCGCGACGAAGGTAAGGAGTATGTCGTCCAGGACGGCGACATCATGCTGTTCAAGTTCAACACCTGACCTGACCGACGGCGCATTCTTCCTGCTCCCTTTGCGGGAGAAGGTGGATTGGCGTGCAGCGCCAAGACGGTTGAGGGGTGTTAGCCGGAGCGCTGTGGGTGCCAAGCTGGAACACCCCTCATCCGACCGAGCTTCGCTCGGCCACCTTCTCCCACAAGGGGAGAAGGGAGAGACCGCACGGGCCCTTTCCGCGTGGCTTGACTGCCCGCAATGCCCGGTCTAAGGGGCGTCTGCACCGGCCCGCGCTTTCGTCGAAAGCCTGTCCCGTGCAATCCGAAACGACACGCCCGCTCGAACCCATCCTTTTGGCCTCAGCAAGGGAGACCCGGCGATGATCAAGGCATTCGTCGTGGACAATGATCGCCTGCGCGTTGCCGACGATCTCTTGGCAAACAGCGACAAGGTCGTCTGGGCCGACCTTATGAACCCTACCAAGGAAGAGGAAACGGCCATCGAGACTTGGCTCGGTGTTGCCATTCCGACGCGCGAGGAGATGGAGGAGATCGAGATTTCGAGCCGCCTCTATATCGAGGACGGCGCCTATTTCATGACCGCCACGCTGCCGGCTCAGACCGAGGCCGACGATCCGCTAATGTCGCCGGTCACCTTCGTGCTGGCCGGCAATAGGCTGATCACCGTGCGCTACCACGAGCCGAAGGCCTTCAAGACCTTTCCGCTGCGCGCCGAGAAGGTGGCGACCGGCTGCACCAGCGGCGACACCATCCTGATCGGCCTGCTGGAGGCGATCGTCGACCGCCTCGCCGACATTCTGGAGCGCGCCGGCCGCGACATAGAGACGATCTCGCGCGACATCTTCGAGGCACGCTCGACCGAGGCTTCCAAGCGCAACCGCGACTTCCAGGAATTGCTGAAGGCCATCGGCCGCAAGGAGGACATCGCCTCCTCGATCCGCGACAGCCTGATCTCGCTGCAGCGGCTCGCCGGCTTCCTCACCCACGCCTCGACCCAGACCAAGATGAGTAAGGACATCCGCGCGCGCATCAAGACCTTGTCGCGCGACGTGCTGTCGCTCGCCGACCACGCCACCTTCCTGTCGCAGAAGATCAACTTCCTGCTCGACGCGACGCTCGGCATGATCTCGATCGAGCAGAACGCCATCATCAAGATCTTCTCCGTCGCCGCGGTCATCTTCTTGCCGCCAACGCTGGTCGCGTCGATCTACGGCATGAATTTCAATGTCATGCCCGAGCTGAGCTGGCATTTCGGTTATCCCTTCGCCATCGGCTTGATGATCCTGTCGGCGATCCTGCCCTTCTGGTATTTCCGCCGCCGCGGCTGGTTGTAAAGCCTTCGGACCTTCTGTTTCGCTGGCTGTTCCGTGGGGCGCGCGATGGCCTGGCGCACCAGAAATTACTTGACCAAATCCCGTCCCACCTGCATCCGGGAACCCCGATCCGTGGCGATCGTGCAATCTTGAACCGGATTCCAGACCATGACCGGAAAGAATTCCAGACCATGACCGGCCAGACCATGATCGGAAAGACTTGGGCCTATGAGGATTTCGTCGAGGGCGCCTCGCTCGACCTCGGCACGAAGCTGGTGAGCGCGGCCGAGATCATCGAATTCGCGCAAGAGTTCGATGCGCAGCCGATGCATCTCGACGAGGCGGCGGGCAAGGCCAGCATCCTTGGCGGGTTGGCGGCCTCCGGCTGGCACACCTGCGCGATGTTCATGCGCATGCTGTGCGATGCCTTCCTGCTGGACTCGACCTCGCAGGGCGCCCCCGGTGTCGACCTCGTCAAATGGAAAAAGCCGGTGCTGGCCGGCGATATGTTGACCGGCAACACCACCGTCCTTGCCAAGCGCCTGTCCAGATCGAAGCCCCAGCTCGGCCTCGTCACCATGCGCAGCGAGCTTTTCAACCAGCGTGGCGAAGGCGTCTTCGAACTCGAGAACACCGTCATGTTCCTGACCCGAGGGGCCAACGCGTGAGCATCGACGAATTCTTCTGCATCGGCGTCACCGTCACGCTCGGTTCGCATAAATTCGAATCCGAGGCGATCAAGGCGTTCGCCAGGAAATACGATCCGCAGATATTCCATCTCGACGAAGAGGCGGCGAAGAGGAGCGTGTTCGGCGGCCTGTGCGCCTCGGGCTGGCACACAGCGGCAACCTGGATGAAATTGAACCTCGAGACCGGCGTGGAGGCCAACGGCGCCCGCTGGGCCGGCGCTGGGCCCGCGCCCGAATTCGGCCCCTCGCCCGGCTTCAAGAACCTCAAATGGCTGAAGCCCGTCTATGCCGGAGAAACCGTGACCTTCACCCGCACCGCGCTTGCCCATCGCCCCATCGCATCACGGCCGGGCTGGCGGTTGCTCACGCTGCGCTCGGAGGCCTTCGATTCGACCGGCGACAAGGTCATCGAGTTCGAAAGTGCCGTGCTGGTGAAGATGGGGTGAGAGCGCGCTGCTTACCTTCTCCCCTTGTGGGAGAAGGTGGATTGGCGCGCAGCGCCAAGACGGATGAGGGGTGTTGGAGGGAACTCAACGCCTCACTCTGTCCAGCACCCCTCATCCGACCGAGCTTCGCTCGGCCACCTTCTCCCACAGGGGGAGAAGGGTAAGAAGCACGCCTCTCAATGCCCCTCAAACCCGATCAGCGTCCTGACTGGCACGCCGAGCGCTTCGAGCTTCTCGCGGCCGCCGAGGTCCGGCAGGTCGATGACGAAGCAGGCGGCGAGGATGTCGGCGCCGATCTGCCGCAGCAGCTTGACCGCTGCCTCCGCCGTGCCGCCCGTGGCGATCAGGTCGTCGACGAGGATGACCTTCTCGCCCGGCGACACGCCATCCTTGTGCATCTCCATCTCGTCCAGCCCATATTCGAGGCTGTAAGCGACGCGCACCGTCTCGTAAGGCAGCTTGCCCTTCTTGCGGATCGGCACGAAGCCGGCCGAGAGCTGGTGCGCGATGGCGCCGCCAAGGATGAAGCCGCGCGCCTCGATGCCGGCGATTTTGTCGATCTTCTGGCCGGCGTAGGGATGCACCAGCTCATCAATGGCGCGGCGAAAGGCGCGCGCATTGCCGAGCAGCGTGGTGATGTCGCGAAACAGGATGCCCGGCCTGGGATAGTCCGGAATGGTGCGGATCGCGGCAAGCAGCGTGTCTTCGAGCGAAGGTTTCATGGGGCGGCTCTCCGAAATATTCGTCCGATTCGACTTGAAGACGTGAAAGGAACTCGGGCCGATCGTAACCCGGGGCGGCCGGCGACGGCTACCGCGATGTGGCGCCTGGAAGAAAATTGTCCGGCAAAGGACTTAGCCGACGGTCTAGAGCGACGTGAGTCCACTTGGACGCACAAAGTACGCTCTAACACTTTGAATCTACGCATCATATTTTCCGAAAATCGATTCCCGATTTTCGGGCCGATGCGGTAGGGAAATGCAAAAAGGGCGCCTTTCGACGCCCTTTCGATCTCGTGGCTCTTCTGTAGCTCAGTGCGCCACGCCGGCCCACACCTTGCGCTTGGTCAGATAGACTAGCGCGCCGAACAGCAGCAGGAAGACCAGCACGCGAAAGCCGGTCTTCTTGCGGGCTTCCAGATGCGGCTCGGCTGCCCACATCAGGAAGGCCGACACATCGCGGGAATACTGGTCGACCGTCTGCGGCGAGCCGTCGTCATAGGTCACTTGATCGTCGGAAAGCGGGTTGGGCATCTTCAGCGACACGCCGGCTATGAAGTACGGATTGTAGTGCGTGCCTTCCGGTATCTCCATGCCCGCCGGCGGCTGCTCGTCATAGCCGGTCAGCAGCGAGTGGATATAGTCGGGACCGCCCTGGGCGTATTGCGTGAAGATGTCGAAGACGAAACGCGGAAAGCCGCGCTCGACGCCGCGCGCCTTGGCCAGCAGCGACATGTCGGGCGGGGCAGCCCCGCCATTGGCGGCCGCTGCTGCCTGATCGTTGGGGAACGGCGCCGGGAAATGGTCGGACGGTATGCCGGGACGATCGAACATGTCGCCGGCATCGTTGGGACCATCATTGATCGTGTACTCGGCCGCCAGCGCCTTGACCTGCGCTTCCGAATAGCCAAGATCTTCCAGCGTACGGAACGCCACCAACTTCATCGAATGGCAGGCCGCGCAGACTTCCTTGTAGACCTTCAGCCCGCGCTGCAACTGCGCCTTGTCGTAGGTGCCGAACGGCCCGGCGAAGCTCCAGTCCATCTCCTTCGGCTCGTGTATCGGGAAATGCGTCGGCTGGGCTTCGCTGTGCGCCTCCTCCTGGGCGATCGCCCCGGTGGTCGCGGCCGCAGTGCCCGCCAATACAAGGCCGAGCAGCGCCAGCGAGGTGAGAATCGTCTTCATGCCAAATCCCCTTGAGATTCTCTGCCGCGCTGTCGTCGTCTCGAGCATGATCTTTTCCGAAAACCGGTCTCCACTTTTCGGGATCATGCTCAGCCCTTGGTTTCCGCGGCTGTCGCACGAGCCGGATGTCCGCCACTTTTGTTCTTCTCGAGCACCGCCTCGGTGATCGAATTCGGCAATCGCCGCGGCGTCTCGACCAGGCCTAGCACCGGCAGCACGACCAGGAAGAAGGCGAAGTAGAACAATGTCGCCATCTGCGCCATGAAGACATAGCTGCCTTCGGCTGGCTGCGAGCCCAGCCAGCCAAGCAGGACGGCATCGATCACGAACAGCCAGAAGAACAGCTTGTACCAGGGCCGGTAGACCGCCGAGCGCACCTTCGAGGTGTCGAGCCACGGCACCAGGAACAGCATGGCGATGGAGCCGAACATCGCGAGCACGCCACCGAGCTTGGAGTTGATCGGCCCGATATTGAAGGTGATGGCACGCAGGATCGCGTAGAACGGCAGGAAGTACCATTCCGGCACGATATGGGCAGGCGTCTTCAGCGGGTCGGCGACTACGTAGTTGTCGGGGTGACCGAGAAAGTTCGGCAGGTAGAAGACGAAATAGGCGAAGATGAACAGGAACACGAGCATCCCGAACGCGTCCTTGATGGTCGCGTAAGGGGTGAAGGCGACGGTATCGGTCTTCGACTTGACCTCGATGCCGGTCGGGTTCGACTGGCCGACCACATGCAGCGCCCATATATGCAGCACGACGACGCCGGCGATCATGAACGGCAGCAGATAATGCAGTGAAAAGAAGCGGTTCAGCGTCGGGTTGTCGACAGCGAAGCCGCCGAGCAAAAGCTGCTGAATCCAGTCGCCGACCAGCGGGATGGCGCTGAAGAAGCCGGTGATGACGGTCGCGCCCCAGAAGCTCATCTGCCCCCAGGGCAGCACATAGCCCATGAAGCCCGTCGCCATCATCAGCAGGTAGATGATGCAGCCGAGGATCCATAGAAGCTCGCGCGGCGCCTTGTACGAACCGTAGTAGAGCCCGCGGAAGATGTGGATGTAGACGGCGACGAAGAAGAACGACGCGCCGTTCGAATGCATGTAGCGCAACAGCCAGCCCGAATTCACGTCGCGCATGATCTTCTCGACCGAATCGAAGGCGAGAGTGCTGTCCGCCGCATAATGCATGGCCAGCACGATGCCGGTCAGCATCTGCGCCGTCAGCATGATCGCCAGGATGCCGCCGAAGGTCCACGCATAGTTGAGGTTGCGCGGCACCGGATAGGCGACGAAGCTGTCATAGACCAGCCGCGGCAGCGGCATGCGGGCGTCGAACCAGCGTCCGATACCGGTCTTGGGCGTGTAGGTCGAGTGTCCCTCGCTCATCGAAATGTCCCCTAGCCTCAGCCGATACGGATCTTGGTGTCGGAAATGAACTGGAACACCGGCACCGACATGTTCTCCGGCGCCGGCCCCCCGCGGACGCGGCCGGCGGTGTCGTATACCGAACCGTGGCACGGGCAGAACCAGCCGCCGAACTCGCCTTCCTGGCCGAGCGGAATGCAGCCGAGATGGGTGCAGACCTGGACCATCACCATCCAGGCCTCCTTGCCCGGCATGGTGCGGTTGGCGTCCGTCGCCGGCGCATCGGCCGGCAAATTGGCGTTGCGGGCGAGCGGATCCTTGAGCTGGGCCAGATTGACCGCCTCGCCGTCCTTCATCTCTTGTTCTGTGCGGTTGCGCACGACCACCGGCTTGCCGCGCCATTTCACGACAAGCGACGTTCCCGGCGTCAGCGAAGAGACGTCGATCTCGACCGAGGCCAGCGCCAGCGTCGAGGCATCCGGGCGCATCTGGTCGATGAACGGCCAGGCGACGGCACCCGCGCCGACCACTGCGGCCATGCCGGTGGCGACGTAGAGAAAATCACGACGGTTGGGATCCTGGATGTCGGTTGCGCTCACGGGTGCCTGATCCTTTCGCCTCTTCCGTGCCGGTGGCCGAGCCTTATTCCCCGCTCATTCACGCCAACCCGACAGCGCATGGCGAACAGGCTAGCGAATTCCTCCGGCATTTGGACTTCGGTTTATGCGTGAAGCCTGTTTTTGTCCAGACGGGTGAAGGCACAAGGGCAGATTGTCGCGGGGACGCAATTCGGCGTCGGACCGCGTGGCAACGAAGACGGCGAAACCACAGGAAAACAACGGCAAAATCGGAGCCTGCGTTTGCCTCGACAGGAGCCCCGGCCTCGGTCTATCCTCTGCCATGGCGCATGTCATCGACCGCGACAAATGGGCCGGGGCGACCGACCGCTGGCCCGACCATTGGCAAGGCGAGCTGCAGTGCGGCGCCTACGGCTCCAAAAGCTGCCTGATCTTCAACTATCTGCCGGAGATCGGCGGCGGCCCGCGGCTGCACATGCATCCCTATTGCGAGATTTTCATCATCCGCGCCGGCACCGGGCTGTTCACCGTCGGTGACCGGCAGATCGAGGCGTCGGCTGGCCAGATATTGATCGTGCCGCCGAACACGCCGCACAAATTCACCAATCTCGGCCCAGGCCCGTTGGAGACCACCGACATCCACGAAAACGGCAGCTTCATCACCGAATGGCTGGAGTAGGCCATGATCACGAACCGAAGGTCCGCGTCAGCGAAAACCGGAAACCGGTTTTCGGAAAAGATCATGGTTGAACTAGTGGTGAAAATCTGACGCTTGGTACCCGAGGTGAGACAACCGCTTTGGATGGTTTTCTGCCTTCCGTATCGCCGATCGGAACGCACAGGCAGCGCCATTTCGCGACATTCATGGCCCGTCTCAAAACTGGTCGTTCGCTGTACCGCCCGAATCGACCCTTTGCGGACGGCTCTCCGGTGTGAGAAAGGGCGCGTTCTCACCCATTTCAGACGTCAGGCACTCGAGGGCTTGGTACCGGAAACCACCACCACGGGCCTTCGGATTACAACAGTACCGTCGAAGACATGCGCTTTCGCGGCACCGAGAATCGCGTCATGAATCCGGGCGCGCCGAGCTGGCTCTTGTGCTTCCAGCATCATGGCAACTCGCACAGCACCGCCATAAATGAGATCGAGCAGCGCTTTCGGTCGCTCGTTCGTCCATGTCGTTTCAATGAGATCGTCACGCACTTCGGTAAAGCCGCTGGCTTCAAGCACCCGACGGCATTCGCGCGGATCACTGAATCGTAATGGCGGAGGTGCATCCGGCAGATCTGAGATCGGCGTTCCGTGGTCGGCGATCGCCGATAGTACGATATTCAGCACCTCATCGTCCTTGCCCCACTGCGTAAACACAAATCGGCCCTTGGGGCGGAGCACGCGAAAAGCTTCTGCAATGGCCGACTCGGGGCGCCTGAGGTGCATCACCCCGAATGCGCATACGACATGATCGAATGTGTCGCTCGCGTGGGGCAACGCTTCGGCGTCACCCACCTGGAAGGTGAGTCTTGGATAGTTCTCTCCCGCTTTCGCTATCATGGAGGCTGCAAAATCAACGCCCTCAACGGCAGCCCCCTCGGCTGCAAGCGATCCAGCGAGATGGCCCGGTCCGCAACACACGTCCAACACCCTCCTTCCGTCCAGCGGTCCCAAGGCTGCAATGATGGGCGCGATGACCTGATTGGTAATCGGAGATAGGTGCTGATCGTAGCTTGCTGAGCGGGTGGACCAGCCGGCGAGTTCTGCCTCCCGAAACGACGTTGTCATCCAGATACCCTCCACGCTCCGGTGCCTGCTTTGAGCTTATCACGCTGCGTGGACTGTCTGCTAATGACACATTCCGGGTCGTTGGTGCCGCTATGCTCGATGACCGCGCCTTCCACCCAACCGCGACGTGGAGAGCTCGGTGGCCGTGTGGCAGAGCCGAATCCTTCGGCCGGCTCCGTCGCGCCAGATCCGGTCATTCGGCGGGATTCCCCATTGCCGACCTTCGCTCAACCGCAGGATTCGAACCGTTGCAGTCGATGACGGCAGAACTGGCATGAGGCAGGGTCAGCCCGATGCGGACCTTCGCGATTTTCCGCCGGAAGTTCTGACCATTGTTAATCTTGCCAAGTCTCCTGCTTGCGTTCATGAAAGCCGAGCACGCGTTTGCTATCGGTCCACCGTGCGACCTCACCTTCCATTCCATCCGGGTCCTTGAAGCTGACAAGACGGATAGCGCCGAAATCCGTAATGGTCCCATCCGAAGCGCCGGCCTTCACTAGACGTCGCCTGACTTCCTGCAAGCGCTCTTCATCGTCTACCTTCAGTGCGAGATGATCTATGTGACCTCTCTTCCCCATCTGCATCGAGCCACCCTCATACCCCGTCGGTTCTGGCATTTGGAACGGATGAAGGGCAAAGCCGCCTCCAAGGTCGACAAGCGAGTGACGAAGAGTGCCGCCACCCGGACCGGGCTCAGAAGATCGAACGTCGTATCCGCGTCGAAGATCTCTTCGTAACGTATTAGGGCAGCTATGCGCCTGCGCAAGGCAGTCAGAGCGATCGGTGCATTACCAGCGTGTCCACGAACCCCAGAACCGGATGCTCGAAACCTTGCGGAATCGTTCCGACAACGTCGAATCCAAGATGACGCCAAAGCTTGACCGCGCGTTCGTTGGTACTGACCACACAGTTGAACTGCATGGCCCGGAAGCCTCGCGCAGCCGCGTGACCCAGAGAGTGCTGGCACATCGCCGTTGCAACACCCCGGCCGACCGAGTCCGGCGCGGTTATATAACCGCAGTTGGCGACGTGGGCACCGCCGCCCCGTTGGTTCGCGTGCAGATAATAAGTTCCCATCACCAGTTCGTCCGTTCCTGCGACGAACACCTCGTGATCCGGGGAAAACCAGTATGACAGCGCGTCGGATCGGCTCCAGTCAGGCGGCAGCGCGTAGGTTTCGCCTGCCCGCAAGATGGGCTCGAGTATGCTCCAAATGGCGTCTGCGTCGGCAAGTGTGGCTGTGCGAATGGTCAGCAAGGCTAGATATCCAAATTTGCACGGTTGGGATTGTGGCCACGTCCGGCCCTACTGTGGCAGGCCGGCGTCTTCATAGCCATCGATGAAATGCTGTCGATCGGCCTCGTGCCGGAACGGTTGTGTGCTTGCCCAGTGCTGTATCGAGAAATCTCGATTCGAGGCGAGGAATTGCCTTGCTTCCTCCTTGGCCTCTTCCAAATGCCCGAGCCGCGCCAGACTTGCAGCCAAGATACGTTGCGAGCCGAGCCGGTGCGTGGCCTCATGCCGGAGTGTTTCGACGGCATCGGCGTATTGACCCGCTGCGTATTGGGCGAGCCCAAGAAGCCAATAGTACCACCCCGGCGGGTGCGGATTGAGGCGAATGGCGTGGCGCAAATGTCCGATGCCCTCGATAGCCTTTCCCTCGAATGCCTTCAGTTGCCCCAGGAATGCCCAGGCATCGGCATGATTGGGGTTGACCCGAAGGGCAGTGGCCAGCTCCGCCGCGCCTTCATCCGGCTTGCCATCGTAGATCAGCACGTCGCCGAGGATTGCATGGGCCACGGCATTTTCCGGATCAAGCGATACGGCGCGCCAGGCTGCCGCCAGAGCCAGCGAATGATGGCGCTCTGGAGCATCCAGCCAATACGCCCAGGCAAAATGGTGGCTCATCGCAAGCCAAGCATGAGCATCGGCGAAGCCGGGATCGAGTTCGATGGTCCTTTCCAAGAGCGCGGGAGCCGCCCTGTTGCTTTCGGGCGACTGAACCACCAGCACGCGGCCGCGGACGAAGAGGTCATACGCTTCGAGACTTGCTGTCCTACGTGTGCTGGAGGTCACAGCGGCCGGCAACACGCCGGACAGGGCACTTACAATCGTATGGACGACCTCGTCCTGCAACAGGAAGACGTCCGCCAAATCGCGGTCGAAGCGATCAGCCCAGAGATGACTGCTGTCCGTGGCGTCGATTAGCTGGGCATTGATCCGCACCCTAGCCTTCTCCCTGCGCACACTTCCTTCAAGCACATAACGCACCGTCAGCTCCCTGGCGACTGAGCGGACATCGACTGACCTCCCCTTGTAAGCGAATGTGGAGTTGCGTGCGATCACCAACAGACCAGGCACTTTCGACAAGTCAGTGATCAGGTCTTCCGCCAGACCGTCAGCGAAGTACTCCTGCTCGGGATCGCTGCTCATGTTCGTGAACGGCAGAACGGCAATCGAAGGCTTGTCGGTGATGGCCTTGGATGTGGAAATCACAACAGGCGGCGTGCCGGAAACGCGGTAGATGCGAACTGGCAGGGCAATGTTTTTCACGGTCTGGGCCCCGAGATCCTCGAAACCAACCTCGATCTTGTTTCGGACGTGGTCGTAGATCGTTCCGGAGATGAGGATGCCGCCTGGCTCGGCGGTGGTTTCCAGTCGCGCAGCGATGTTGACGCCATCGCCATAAAGGTCACTGCCCTCGACCATCACATCACCTAAATTGACGCCAATGCGCAGCACGATACGGAGCTTCTCCGGCAGAGCGGCATTGGCGGCAGCCATCGCATGCTGCACGTCTATGGCGCATTGCAAAGCATTGACGGCGCTGGCGAACTCCACCATCACGCCGTCGCCAGTCACCTTAAAGACCCGGCCATGGTGCCTGGCGACCAACGGCTGCAGCACTTGCTTGCGTCGGGACTTGAGCGCGGCCAGCGTGCCGGCCTCATCCGTTTCCATGAGGCGGCTGTAGCCAACGACATCGGCCGCCATTACGGCGGCGAGTCGACGCTGGATGCGTTCGTCGGTCATGTGCGGCGATTGCTCTCATCTGAAAGCAGTCCGGCAGTGTACCGACGCTTCGTGAACGAGTCTATCAGTCCAACCCCGGAGCCTACCTCGTAGGAAAGTTCAGGAACGGATCATGAGCACTGGTCGCGGCCAATGTCTGCTTTCTGCCAAGAGCACCGGCTCAAGAAGGTCAGCAAGGGGTCAGAGCGGCTGGTTCAGCCGAACGTCCGCTATCCGGCACCAAAATGAGTTCGGGAAGGTCCGAGAAGGGTCATCAGACTGGTTGCGCTTAACGTCCGGTTCCGGGAAGGAAAATCGGCCTCGGAGAGTCTCGAAAGGGTCACGACGTTCCCTTGAACTCCCATCAGGGATGGTCCGCAAAGGGTCGAAATCGGTATTTCGTTTTCGGTCAGATTTTCAACACTATTGTCTATTTCGCGCCGAGCCTGGCCAGCACGGCCTTGGGAATGTTGTATTCCCGGATCACCGCGTCGTGCTTGCGTAAGCCGCACAATTCGCGCTGGATGAAATAGCCGTGGACCGCCTCCGCCGCGTCCTTGAGCAGCCGGGCACGATGTTCGCCATCGTCGCCATGTTCACGCAACCTCGCCAGCGTTTCATCCACGCGCCGGCCGGCGCGGCCGAGCGCCGCCGCCTTTTCGCCGAGGATCTCGTGGCCGAGCAGGTCGAGCGCCGACTCCTGCGCGCCGGACCGTCCGAAATTCGATGGCATTCGCATCGACATGATCAACTCCGGTTTTTTGCCGAAAATCCCGCCCTATTCCGCCGGCCGCGTCTCCTCCAGCACGCTCTCCTCGTTGAACAGGAAGCCGCCGGATTGCCGCTTCCACAGCCGCGCATAAAGCCCGTCGAGCGCGACCAGTTCGTCATGCGTGCCTTGTTCGACGATGCGGCCGCCGTCGAGCACCACCAGGCGATCGAGTGCCGCGATGGTCGACAGCCGGTGCGCGATGGCGATGACCGTCTTGTTCTCCATCAGCCTCGCCAGGTTCTCCTGGATGGCCGCCTCGATGTCGGAATCGAGTGCCGACGTCGCCTCGTCGAGTATCAGGATCGGCGCGTCCTTGAGGAAGACGCGGGCGATCGCCACGCGCTGGCGCTGGCCGCCCGACAATTTCACGCCGCGCTCGCCGACAAAGGCCTCGTAGCCCTGGCGATCACGATTGTCGCGCAAGTCGAGGATGAAGTCGTGCGCCTCGGCCTTCTTCGCGGCCGCGATCACCTCGGCGTCGGTGGCGTCCGGCATGCCAAGCTTGATGTTGTCGCGCAAGGAACGGTGGAAAAGCGCGGTATCCTGGCTGACGACGCCGATGTTGGCGCGCAGCGAGTTCTGCGTCACCTTTGAAACGTCCTGGCCGTCGATCGTGATCTTGCCGGCCTCGAGGTCGTAGAGGCGCAGGATCAGATTGGCCAGCGTCGTCTTGCCGGCGCCGGACGGCCCGACCAGTCCGACCTTCTCGCCCGGCCGCACGACAAGGTCGATGCCGTTGAGCACGCCGAACCCCTTGCCGTAGTGGAACTCGACCTTCTTCACGTCGATCCGGCCGCCGCCTACCACAAGCTCCCTGGCGTCGGGCGCATCGGTCAGGCCGAGCGGCTGCGAGATCAGCGCCTTGGAGTTTTCCAGAACGCCGAGATTCCGCAGGATGCTGTTGAGCTGCATCATCAGCCGGCCGAGCAGCATGTTGAGCCGCAGCACCAGCGACAGCGTGAAGGCGACGGCGCCGACTGTGATCGAGCCTTCGACCCAGAGATAGACCGCAAAACAGGCGATCGCAGTGATCATGATCCCCGACAGCGTCGTCAGCGCCATGCGCACGCCGGTCAGCCTGCGGGTGAACGGACGCAGCGCGTCGAGATAGATATCGAAACCGCTCCTGATGTAGCGGTCGTCGCCGTCGGCGGAGAACAGCTTCAGCGTCTGCACGTTCGAATAAGAATCGACGATGCGGCCGTTGATCATCGAACCCGCCTCGGCGGTTGCCTCGGCATGCTTGCGGATCGCCGGCAGATAGCGCTTGGCCAGCCAGCCGAAGGCGGTGATCCAGATCACCACCAGCACCGCCAGTCTGAGATCGAGGCTGGCGACCAGAACCAGCGTCGTCACCGTATAGACGACCATGAACCAGACAACCTCTATGAAGCTTTGCATCAAATCGCCGGTCGCCTGCCCTGCCTGCCAGACCTTGGTCGCGATACGTCCGGCGAAATCATTCTGGAAGAAGGCGTAGGACTGGCGCGAGACATGGCGGTGCGCCTGCCAGCGCACCAGATTGTAGAAGCCGGGCGTGATCGTCTGCTCGTCGACCAGCGCCGCCAGGCCGACGACGATGGTACGGATGACCAGCACTACGGCGGCCATGAAGACAAGTTCGGGACCGGCGGCAGCCCACAGCGCGTCCCAGCTGCGCTCGCCGGGGAGCTGGTCGAGAATGTCGACCAGCCGCCCGACGAAGTAGAACAGTCCGGCCTCGACCAGCGGCGCGATGCCGCCGATGACAAGCATGGCGAAGAAGGCGAATTTCGCCTGGCCGACATAGTGCCAGAGGAACCCCCTGACGCTGACCGGTGGCCGAAGGACCGCGGGCTCCCTGAATGGATAGACCCAGTTCTCGAACCAGCGATAGACGGCAGTCATCATTCGGCGGCTATCATTCTGCTGCTTGACCCTTGATCATGGCATCGTTGGCGGCGGCACCGTCGTCGAGCAGGAAGCCGCCCGATTGGCGCTGCCAAAGCTGCGCATAGAGCCCGCCGCTGGCGACGAGTTCCTCATGCGAACCTTCTTCGATGACGCGGCCCTTGTCCATGACGACGAGCCGGTCCATCGCCGCGATGGTCGAGAGCCGGTGCGCGATGGCGATGACGGTCTTGCCTTGCATGAGCCTGTAGAGGTTCTCCTGGATGGCCGCCTCGGCCTCGGAATCAAGCGCAGACGTTGCCTCGTCGAGAATGAGGATCGGCGCGTCCTTCAGCATAACGCGGGCAATGGCGATGCGTTGCCGCTGGCCGCCGGACAATTTGACGCCGCGATCGCCGACATGCGCATCGAAACCCGTGCGGCCACTGGCGTCCGAAAGCCGTGATATGAAATCAAGCGCTTCGGCGCGGCGTGCCGCTTCGATCAGCATCTCGTTGCTGGCGTCCGGCCGGCCATACAGGATGTTCTCACGCACCGAACGATGCAGCAGCGAGGTGTCCTGGGTGACCATGCCGATCTGGGCGCGCAGCGAATCCTGCGTCACCGCCGCGATTTCCTGGCCGTCGATCAGGATCCGGCCAGTTTCGAGGTCGTAGAAGCGCAAGAGAAGGTTGACCAGCGTCGACTTGCCGGCGCCCGAGCGGCCGACGATGCCGACCTTTTCACCCGGCTTCACCGTCAGCGACAGGCTCTCGATGATGCCCTTCTGCTTGCCGTAGTGGAAGCGGATGTCCTCGAAACGGATCTCGCCCTTGGTGACGGCAATATCCTTGGCCCCGGGCCTGTCTTCGACGAGGCGCGGCAGCGAGATCGAGCTGATGCCGTCCTGCACCGTGCCGATATTTTCGAACAGGGTGGACATCTCCCACATGATCCATTGCGACATGCCCCAGAGCCGAAGCACGAGGCCGATGACCAGGGCGACGGCGCCGATGGTCACTGCATGGCCGAGCCACAGCCACAGCGAGATCGCGGTGACCGAAAACAACAGCAGCGAGTTGAGGACGTAGAGCAGGCCATAGAGCTGCGTCACCAGCCGCATCGACCGATAGACCGTATCGAGAAAGCCGGCCATGCCTTCCCGCGCGAAGGACGCCTCGCGCCGGGCATGCGAGAACAGCTTGACCGTCTGGATGTTGGAGTAGCTATCGACGACGCGGCCGGTCATGGTCGAGCGCGCATTGGCCTGCTCCTCGCCGACCTTGCCCAATCGCGGGATGAAGTAGCGCAAGAGCAAGATATAGCCGGCAAGCCAGACGGCGAGCGGTGCCGCCAGTCGCAAGTCGGCCGAGCCGACGATGAACAGCATGCCGAGGAAATAGACGACGATATAATTCAGCACGTCGATGAGCTTGATGACGCACTCGCGCACGGCGAGCGCGGTCTGCATCAGCTTGGTCGCGATGCGGCCGGCGAACTCGTCCTGATAGAAGCTCATCGACTGCTTGAGCAGGTAGCGATGCACCTGCCAGCGGATACGCATCGGATAATTGCCCATCAGCGTCTGCTGGTTGAGGAGCGAATGGAACCAGACCGTCGCCGGCAGCACGAACACCACGATGAAGGCCATTCCGGCGAGTTTCCAGCCCTCGGTCTGCAGGAACGTCTCGCGATTCTGCACCGACAGCCAGTCGACGATCCGGCCCATGAAGCCGAACATCCAAACCTCGGCGACGGCGATAGCCGTCACCAGCACCGCATCGAGAGCGATGTAGGGCCAGGCGCCGCGCGTATAGTGCACGCAGAAGGCGATCAGCGTCTTCGGCGGCTCGACTGGCTCCTCGGCGGGGAACGGATCGAGCCTTCTTTCAAACCAACGGAACATTGTCTTGGTCTCACATGCTCGTTTTCGCTCACGCGGCGCGAGAGCGCGTAGCGTCATGGGATCGCGTGGCGACAAAGACCGGCGTCCCGGAATCACCCGGGCCGCCGGTCCTGCTTCGCGCAGTATAAGGTGTTGCGGGCTTTTCGCCGACAGGCTCGTTTGACGATCCTGACAGCGCCCTGTCGACAACCCGGAGTTTCGCGCCTGTTTTTGCGCCAGGGCGGATCAGCCTCATAATCCGGCGCACCAGCGACGGCCGACTGCGGTCGGGGACCGCGCGCGAGAAATCGACGTCCGGCAGCATACCGCGATGCGGACGCCGACGGGTCTCGGCGTGAACCGCCGACGAATAGGTTTCGCCGATCAAAAGTGCCCAGGTCGCCATCCTGCGCTCGTGCAGGCTTCTTGAACCGGGAATTTTGCAGGGATCGAACATCGGTCCGTCCTCCATGTGAAAATACGGATAAAAGGGTGAATCCGGCCTGCTCGCGGGCGAATGGCCAGCGAAAGGCAGGGATTGCCCAGAGGCGTGTTCAGGTGGGGCGTTCAGCCCCTTCGACAGCTTGAAAAACATCGCAGGATTCCTTCGAAGACCGAAAAAAGGTTTCGGCTAAGAATCGGTGCGATCGAAGTCTAAAAGGTCAGGAGAATCGTCGTACCGAAACCGCCGGCAGGCTGGTAAGCCCACAAGAGGGGCGCTGGATGTGCATGATCATCATGAATTACCCCTCCATCGGTTCGGGTTGACAATGCCCGGCGTATAACCGACTTCGCAGAAAATGACCACCCGCCAGTCCAGCAATTTCCAAAACCGCGAGCCCCCTGTGGCCGATCTGCCACGGATAAAAAGGGCGCGGAAATGAACGACCGTCTCCGCATCGCGCTCTACCAGCCGGATATCGCCGGCAACACCGGGACAATCCTGCGCTTCGCGGCTTGCCTCGGTCTCGTCGTCGACATCATCGAACCGGCCGGCTTCCCGCTCTCCGACCGGGCGCTGAAACGAGCCGGCATGGACTATCTCGAAATGGCGGCGCTGACCCGGCATGTCGACTGGCACGCCTTCGAGAACTGGCGCAAAGACGAAGCGCGGCGGCTGGTGCTGCTGTCGACCAAGGCTGCGACCGCCTATACGGATTTCGTCTTCGCCGACGATGACGTCCTTCTGTTCGGCCGCGAATCCGCAGGCGTGCCGGATTCTGTTCACGAGGCGGCGGACGCGCGACTGATCATACCGATGCAAGGCGCCGCGCGCAGCATCAACGTCGCGCTCTCCGTCGCCATGGTGGCCGGCGAGGCGATCCGGCAGCTTGGATAGGATTTGCAGGCCGTCGGTGGGCGCGGCGAATACAGCCGCTTTCTGGCCGACGACCACACCCTCTCTTGTCATTCTCACCCAGGCGCACATCGCCTTCTCCTGCGGTTTGCATGTCCAGGATTTCTTCGTTACAAGCTCAACTTAACTTGAGGTCAAGCGGAAAATTCGAATGGCTGTTGTGACGGAACTGACGGTCGGCCAGGTGGCGACGCGAAGCGGGGTGGCGGTATCGGCGCTGCATTTCTACGAGGCGCGCGGACTGATCCGCAGCCACCGCACATCAGGCAACCAGCGGCGCTACGGCCGCGACGTGCTGAGGCGGGTGGCGATCATCAGGATCGCGCAGGAGGTCGGCATTTCGCTGGCCGAGATCGGTGCCGCACTTGAATCGCTGCCTGAAGGCCGCACTCCGACGCGCGAGGACTGGAACCTGCTTTCAACGGCCTGGCGCGACCAACTCGATCAGAAGATTGCCCAGCTGAAGAAGCTGCGCGACGGGCTGACCGATTGCATCGGCTGCGGCTGCATGTCGATCGACAAGTGCCCGCTGCGGAACAAGGAAGACCGCTTGAGCGCCCAAGGCCCGGGAGCAAGGCGGTTGTTGGTCGCGCGCTAGGGTGTATTGAGATTCAGGTCAGGCCGAGTCGAAAACGGTGGTTTCCGAGAACCGGAGCGGAGCGTACTTTTGGTACGTGAGCACCGGAAGCGCAGGAACCCGCCGTTTGCAGGCCGGCATCACCTGAATATCAACACACCCTAGTCCGCCGCCGGCAATCGCCTGATGGTGAATTCGATGACGTCGCCCGGCCGCTCGAACCAGCTTTCGATCTCGGTCCAGTAGGCCTGCTTGGGAAAGCGCTCGAACCACTCCTTCGCCTTGAGCCGCGCATCGGAGCGTGGCAGCACGAAGGTCTCGCGCAGGAACCCGTCGCGCGGCATGCGCTCGCGCTCGGCGCGCGAACGGTCGAGCCTCTTCTTCAGGCCATCCAGCGGCGGTCTTGCCGGAGTGCGCACGAAAGAACTCCATTCACACTTGACCCTTGCACCCAACAGATTAGGGATCGCGGCCGGAAAAGACGAGTCATTTGTCGGGGTGCGCCCCGCAACCGGAGACGGCATTTGCAACGACCCGAAATACCGGCGGGGCTGCCGGCCGACATCGAGCAGAAGAAGATGAAGGCGCGGCTGTGGTTCGAGACGTTGCGCGAGCGCATCTGCGCCGCATTCGAGCAGATCGAGCAGGACCTGCAGGGACCGCAGGCCTCATGGTCGCCCGGTCGCTTCGAAAAGACGCCGTGGGAGCGTGATGCCGGCAAGGGCGGCGGCGGCATCATGTCGATGATGCGTGGCCGCGTCTTCGAGAAGGTCGGGGTCCACACCTCCACCGTCTATGGCGAGTTCTCGCCGGAGTTCAGGAAGCAGATGCCGGGCGCCGAGGAGGACCCGCGATTCTGGGCGAGCGGCATTTCGCTGATCGCGCACCCGTGGAACCCCAACGTGCCGGCCGTGCATATGAACACGCGCATGGTCGTCACCTCGCGCCAGTGGTTCGGCGGCGGCGCCGACCTGACGCCGGTGCTCGACCGTCGCCGCACACAGGAAGACCCGGACACGGTTGCCTTCCATCGTGCCATGCAGTTCGCCTGCGAGAAGCATCCGGCGGTGGCCGACCACGCGAAATTCAGGGCCTGGTGCGACGAGTATTTCTATCTCCCGCACCGCAACGAACCGCGCGGCACCGGCGGCATCTTCTTCGACTGGCTGCATTCGGTCGAGGACAGAGGCGGCTGGAACGCCGATTTCAACTTCGTCCAGGATGTCGGGCGCGCTTTTCTCGTCGTTTACGGACATCTGGTGCGGGCCAATTTCAACGACAACTGGACCGACGGCGACCGCGACGAACAGCTGATCCGCCGTGGCCGCTACGTCGAATTCAACTTGCTTCACGATCGCGGCACCATCTTCGGGCTGAAGACAGGCGGCAACGTCGCCTCGATCCTGTCCAGTCTGCCGCCAGAGGTGAAATGGCCGTAAAATCTCGGTGAGCTGGACGTGAGCCGCAATCAGGTCCAAATCGCCTGATTTTGGCGGTGAATGTGGCGCACAGGATATCTTTTTCGTCTAATATCCCTTTGAAAAAACAGGACTATTTTTCGTTTCCAGGCCGGGAAACGCCGGCGGTTCTCGCCTCCTCTAGAACCGCGACCCGACGCGACCGGACGGCCCATAATTGAGTGGGGCACCTCCCCAATCAGGTGCCCTCATTTTCCAGGAGAGCATCCATGCGCAAGCTTATTATGTCGGCTGCGGCTGCTGCCGTTCTTGCCTCTGGTGGCGCTGCCTTCGCAGCGGTCAAGCACACCACGGGCACGGTCAAGACCTATGATGGAACGGCCATGAGCCTTGTTCTGGATGACGGATCTACCTTTACGCTGCCCAAGGCCTTCAAGGATCCTGGCCTGAAGGCCGGCGAAAAGGTCCGCGTTTCGTGGGACATGAGCGGCAACAACAAAATTGCCGAGGCAGTCAGGATCGTGAAGTGACGGCCTGCCCGCTGGAGCAAGATGAGGTCTTGTCTCTGGGGTAGCGTAAGAGGGAGGAGCAGCGCTGCTCCGCCTTTTCGGTCTTTCGCGCATGACCCCGAAAACCGAATCGGTTTTCGGAAAGGATCATGCGCAGATAACAAATAATGTTAGAGCGTCTTTTACGCGTCCTCCGGACGCGCGGCGCTCTAACGCAACCAAAACCAGTCGATCGTGTTATGCTTGCTCGGCCAGCGCATGACCCGAATACCGATACCGGTTTTCGACAGGGATCATGCGTCGATCAAAGGTGCTGGAGCTTCCGTGCCCAAGCAAATGCGCGGAGCTCCGAGGAGGAAAAGGGAGAAAATCCGATGAAGGAATTCCACTGCGGCTCGCTCGTTCCGGGTTGTGACTGGCATACGCGCGCCGACGAGGAAGCCGAGATCATGCGTCGCGCGGTCGAGCACATGCGTGAGACGCATGGCGAGACGATCATCCGCGAGACGATGATCGAAGCGATCCGTTCACGCATCGAAAAGGCCCGCGACGCGGCCTGATTTACCTAAGAGACTGTTTCGAAATTCGCTCTGGCGAGTCATATGGTGGTGGTTTCGAGAACCGGAGCGCAGCGGACATTAGAGCGCCGCGCGTCCATTGGACGCGCTAAGGACGCTCTAACACTTTGGTTGGCGCATGATCCTTTCCGGAAACCGATTTCGGTTTCCGGGGTCATGCGCTGGGTCCGTGAGCACCGGAAGCGCAGAAAACGCCACCAGATGGCCGCCAGAGTAGAGTTTCCAAACGGTCTCTAACTTTCGAGTGCTTCTGCGGCGCGATTGAGGAGCGCGCCGCGATCCAGCGCAAAGCCGGACTCGATCCACTCGTTTTCGAGGTTTTTCAAGGTTGCGCCGAGTTTCGGCCCGGGCGACGCGCCAAGCGTCGTCAGATCGGCGCCCTTGAGCGGAAAGTCGGGCTTTTTCCATTTTCCGGCGAAGGCCAGCAGGCGCGAGAAGCCGCCGGCTTCGAGCAACGCGTCATTGTCCTCGACCGCGCGGGCTCGAGCCGAAGCAAGCGACAGCCGCAAGCGATCGACAAAGCCCTGACGATCACCACGATAGAGCCGTTTTGCGAGTTCCACTTCGGTCGTCTTAGGCGCGACAGGCGCTGTCAGCGTCCACTGCCTGAGACGGACGGCTTCGCTGACGGAGAATCTCAGCCGCTCAGCCAGCGTCTTCATCCGCGCGACATCCGGCGGCACGATCGCTTCCAGCCTGAGCAGCGGGTCCGGCGTCCAGCCCAGATCTTTCTCGGTCCTGGTCAGCGCATGGATCGCATCGATGCCCCATTTCTCGCTCTCCGGCAGAACGCTGGTGAGCACGCTGGCTTGGCGCATCCACAGCAAGGCGCGCGATGGATCGGGCGCTGCCAGCAGCTTTTTCAGCTCGGACCAGACGCGCTCGACCGAGAGTTGGCTGAGCCCCTCCTTGAGCCGGGCGCAAGCCTTCAGTCCTTCGGCATCGGGCCGGCCGTCGCCATACCAGGCGAAGAAGCGGAAAAAGCGCAGGATGCGCAGATAGTCCTCGCGGATGCGTGCCTCCGGATCGCCGATGAAGCGCAGCCGGCGCGCCTCGATATCGGCGATGCCGCCGACGAGGTCGACGACCGTGCCGTCGGCCTCGGCATAGAGTGCGTTGATGGTGAAATCGCGCCGTTGCGCGTCGGCCTTCCAGTCGCGCCCGAACGACACTTTGGCTCTCCGTCCGTCGGTCTCGATGTCGGCGCGCAGCGTGGTCACCTCGAACGGTTTGCCGCCGGCGACAATCGTGATGGTGCCGTGCTCGATGCCGGTCGGCACGGCCTTGAAGCCCGCCGCCTCGGCGCGCCGGATGGTTTCATCAGGCAGGCAAGTGGTGGCGATATCGACGTCGGCGACCGGCTGGCCGATAAGCGCATTGCGCACCGCGCCGCCGGCGACACGCGCCTCCTCGCCGCCATCCGCCAGCGCCGCCAGCAGGCGCTGCAGGTGCTTTTCGCCGAGCCAGTCGGCTTTGCCCGCGAGCGACATCCGGCCGCTCACGTATAGAGCCTTTCATAGAGCGTGCGAATGATGCCGGCGGTGACGCCCCAGATGCGCTGGCCGCCATAGGGCATCTCGTAGAAGACCCATTCCAGGTCGTTCCACATGCGGCTGTCGCGGCCATGGTTGGCCGGGTCCATCAGGAAGCGCAGCGGCACCTCGAAGACGGCGTCGACCTCCTCGGAATTCAGCGTCAGTGAAAAACCCGGCTGCACGATCCCCAACACCGGGGCGATGCGATAGCCGCTGCCGGAGACATAATCGGGCATGCGGCCGATGATCTCGATCCGGTCCTGGCCAAGACCGATCTCCTCGAACGTCTCGCGCAATGCCGCCGTCTCCGGGCTCGCGTCGGTCGGGTCGATCGTGCCGCCTGGAAAAGCCACCTGCCCCGAATGGTTGCGCAGGTTTTCCGCCCGTTTGGTCAGGAGAACTGTGGCGTCGCGTCCGTGATCGACCACCGGGATGAGCACCGCGGCATCGCGCAGGGCCTTCGCGAGCTTTAAACGCGGATGGCCGGGATTGAAGCGATGGTCGCCGTAATCGTCTGCGGCATGCGCTAGCGGCTGTGCCGCGACACGGGCGCGAAAATCCTCGGCGGAAAACGGCACCGGCGTCACCTGATCCATCATACGCTGCCCCATCACGCGCTCAGCCGCTGCAGTTTTTCCGCCGGCATGATCGGATAGACCGCGCCCTTCGAGCGGACGGCAAACATCCTCCTGCCGCCGACCTCGATCTCTTCGCCATGCTCGACCAGTTCGTACATGACCGGCCGCGCCACCAGCGCCTCCAGCCGTCCGCGCACCAGCACATAGGGTTTCAGGCCACCGGTCGCATCCTCGTCGACGAAGCGCAGCGGATGGTCCGGCCCGGCCTCGACCACATCGCCGACATTGGTGCGGAAGGTGATGACTTGGCCATCGCCGGTGCCGCAAACGTCCATCTCGACGGCGATGAAAGGCGCATCGGCGACGCGGATGCCGACCCTTTCCACCGGCGTCACCAGATAGGTCTTGCCGTCTTCGTCCTTGCGCAGCACGGAGGAAAACAGCTGCACCAGCGGCATGCGGCCGATCGGTGTGCCCAGGTAGAACCAAGTGCCGTCCTGTCTGATCTCCATGTCGAGATCGCCGCAAAAGGCCGGATTCCAGCGCTCCACCGGCGCCGGCCCCTTACCTGCGCGGGCGGCACGCGAGATCAGCGCCTCCAGTCCCCGCGCCTCAGCGACGGCCGTCAAACTCTCTTCACGATCCTCGGCGCGTTCTGTCATGGTCACGAAATAGTCACTGTTGTTCCGCTTGTCAGCCTAAGTCTGTGATTTAAGTTCAAAGACAGGCGCCATGCGAGGCCGAATCGCGGCATTCTGCGGCGTCGAAGGTGCAAGCCGGTATTTCCAACGAGAAGGATCGATGCTGCATGAGCGTGATGATCAAGGAAAGCCCGATCAGCGAAAAGGATATGATCGACCAGGCCGAGACGGCGCTGGCCGACATTTCCAGGGTTCGCGATGGCGTCGGCCGCGTCATCTTCGGCCAGGAAAGCGTTGTCGAACGCACGCTGGTGGCGCTGCTGGCCGGCGGCCATGCGCTGCTGGTCGGCGTGCCCGGCCTCGCCAAGACCAAGCTGGTCGAGACGCTGGGCATCGTGCTCGGCCTCGATTCCCGCCGCATCCAGTTCACGCCCGACCTGATGCCGTCCGACATTCTCGGCTCCGAGGTGATGGAGCAGGACGAATTCGGCAAGCGTTCTTTCCGCTTTATCTCCGGGCCGATCTTCGCGCAGCTGCTGATGGCCGACGAGATCAACCGCGCCTCGCCGCGCACCCAGTCGGCGCTGCTGCAGTCGATGCAGGAATACCACGTCACCATTGCCGGTGTCCGCCATGACCTGCCGGCGCCGTTCCACGTGCTGGCAACGCAGAACCCGCTAGAGCAGGAAGGCACCTATCCGCTGCCCGAGGCGCAGCTCGACCGCTTCCTGATGCAGGTCGACATCCTCTATCCGGAAATCGAGGCGGAGCGCCGCATCCTGCTGGAAACCACCGGCATCGAGGACGCCAAGGCGCAGAACGTGCTGCAGCCGGCGCGACTGAAGGAGATCCAGACCTTGATCCGCCGCATGCCGGTGCCGGAAAGCGTCGTCGAGGCGATCCTCCAGCTGGTGCGCTCGGCGCGCCCCGGCCAGGGCAATGCCGAGACCGATAAACACGTCGCCTGGGGCCCGGGCCCACGCGCCAGCCAGGCGCTGACGCTGTGCGCCCGCGCCCGCGCCCTTTACGACGGACGGCTGGCGCCGTCGGTCGACGACATCAGAGCGCTGGCCGAGCCGGTGCTGCAGCACCGCATGGCGCTGACCTTTGCCGCCCGTGCCGAGGGCACGACCGTGCGCGACGTGGTGGCGAAACTGGCAAAAGGCATCTGATGGCGCGTATAGGCGAGGCCCAGGCACCGGCAGCGACGCGTGACGCGCTCGCCCGCGGCCGGTTGCGGGCGTCGCTGGTCCCTGACCTGCTGGTCGAGGCGCGCCGCATCGTCAACACGGTGATCGCCGGCTGGCACGGCCGCCGCAAGCGCGGCATCGGCGAGAATTTCTGGCAGTTCCGGCCCTATGTCGAAGGCGATTCCTCACGTATCGACTGGCGCCGCTCGGCCCGTGACGATCACATCTATGTGCGCGACCGCGAATGGGAAGCGGCCCATACGGTGTGGCTGTGGGCAGATCCCTCGCCCTCAATGCTCTACAAATCGACCGGAGCCACCGTCTCGAAGGAATCCCGCGCGCTGGTGCTGGCGCTGGCCATGGCCGAGCTTCTGTCGCGCAGCGGCGAGCGTATCGCCTGGCCCGGGCTGACCGATCCGTTCACCGCCCGCAACGGCGCCGAGCGTATCGCGGCGCAACTCACCCATGCCGGCGAATTGCCGGCAAAGCCCGACCTGTCCGGCATTCGCCGCTTCTGCGACATCGTCATCGTCAGCGATTTCCTCGATCCGGTCGAGGACACCATCGCCTGGCTCGACGTGCTCGCCCGCCACGGCGTGCGTGCCCATCTGATCGAGGTCGCCGACCCGGCCGAGGAGAGATTTCCTTATGCCGGCCGTACCGAATTCACCGATCCCGAGACCGGCGACAAGCTGACCGCCGGCCGCGCCGAAACGCTGGGCGATGAATACCGCCTGCTTTACATCGCCCGCCGCCAGGAGCTGACCGACTGGTGCAAGCGGCTCGGCTGGAGCTTCACGGTCAACCACACCGATCGCCTCGCCTCCGATGCGCTGGTGCGTGTCCATATGGCGATGACCGTCGATGGCAGCTCAGCCGGGAGGATCCGCGCATGAGTTGGCTGCCGCTCTCCTTCGGGGCGCCGATGGTGCTGTGGGGCCTTCTGGCGCTGCCGGTGATCTGGTGGCTTTTGCGGTTCACCCCGCCCAAGCCGCAGACCGAGATATTCCCACCGCTGAAGATCCTGGCCCGGGTGCTGAAGCGCGAGGAGACGCCGCAACAGAGCCCATGGTGGCTGACGCTGCTCAGGCTGCTGATGGCGGCCCTTATCGTTGCGGCGCTGGCCGAACCTGTCTTCAACCCGCGTGAAAAACTGCCGGCCGAAGGCGCCGCCCTTGCGCTGGTGATCGACAATGACTGGGCAAGTGCCGCCGACTGGGGCCAGCGCGTCGCCACGGCCGAACGGCTGATCGCCGATGCCAGCTCCAACGAGGTGCCTGTCATCATCGCCTTCACCGCCGAAAAGCCGAATGCCGAGATCGGCCCCTTCGACGCCGCCGCCGCGCTCGACCGGCTGCGCGCGGCAAAGCCGAGGCCGATCCCGACCGACCGCCCTGCCGTCTACGCCCGCGTCGCGGCAACCCTGGAGAGCTTGCCGGGCGCCAGCGTCGCCGTGCTCGCCGACGGTCTGGCGGCGGAAGGTGACGAGGCCGCCTTCAACACGCTTTTGTCGAAGAACGCCGCCCGTGTCGTCTGGGCCGTTTCCGACAGGCCTACCTTGATCGGCCTGACCGGCGCCGACAACCAGGTGGACGGCTTCGAGCTGACCGCCATCCGCGCGCCGGGCGATCCGGCGCCGGCTCAGGTGACCGCCGGCGCCTTCGACGATAAGGGCCGCCGCATCGCCGACGCCACGCTGACCTTCTCGCCGGGCGAATCCATCGCCACCGGCACGATGGCGGTGCCGTTCGAGCTGCGCAACGATTTCGCCTCGATCGCGCTCGACGGCCAGCGGCAGGCCGGCGCCGTACGCGTGCTCGACGAGAATTCCAAGCGCCGCCGCGTCGGGCTGCTGTCGCAGGCCGAGGCCGACCAGGCGCAGCCGCTTCTGTCGCCGCTCTACTATATCAGACGCGCGCTGCAGCCCTTCGCCGATCTGGCTGAGCCGTCGAGCGCCGATCTCGCCGACGCCATCCCGCAGCTTCTCGACCAGAAGCCGGCGATGATCGTCATGGCCGATGTCGGCACCATTCCGGAGCAGGTGCGGCAAAGGCTGGTCGACTGGGTCGACAATGGCGGCACGCTGGTGCGGTTCGCCGGCTCGCGGCTGGTCGCCGGCGGCAATGACGACGATCTGCTGCCGGTCAGGCTGCGCACCGGCGAGCGCTCGCTCGGCGGCGCGCTGTCGTGGACGACGCCGCAGGCGGTCACCGATTTTCCGAAGACCGGTCCCTTCGCCGACCTCGCTCCGCCCGCCGAGGTCACCGTCACCAGGCAGGTGCTGGCTGAGCCGACGCCCGATATCGTCGAGCGCACCTGGGCCACGCTTGCCGACGGCACGCCACTGGTGACCGGAATGAAGAAGGGCAAGGGCACGCTCGTCCTGTTCCATGTCACGCCGGAGGCGACCTGGTCGAACCTGCCGATCTCCGGCAGCTTCGTCGAGATGCTGCGCCGCATCGTGCAACTGTCGCGCAACCAGGGTGCGGCGGTCGCCAATGCCGAGGCCGCCGCCACTTCGCTGGCGCCCTACCGCATGATATCGGCCGACGGCACGCTGGTGCCGCCGACGCCGGATGCAAGGCCGCTGGTGCCGGGTGCCGGCCCGCTGCCGGTGACGTTCGAGAACCCGCCCGGCCTGTACGGCTCCGAAACCGGCGTCTTCGCCCACAATCTGCTCTATGCCGAAAGCAGCTTCGCGCCGCTGGTCCGTCCTCAGATCACCGTGCCGGTCACCACCATCCAGTACGCTTTCGACGAATCGCACAATTTGAAAGGCCCGCTGGTGGCGGCAGCACTGTTGCTGATGGTGCTCGACACGCTGGCCGTGTTCTGGATGGGCGGCCTGTTCTCGCGCCGGCCGCGCCGCGCCGGCACTGCTGCCGCAACCACCGCCGCCCTGCTGATTGCGCTCGGCGCCCTGGGCGGCCACACCGACATCGCCCGCGCCGACGATGCCAAACCGGGCGATGACCGGGCGATCGAGGACATTTCGAAGACCCGGATCGCCTATGTGCAGACCGGCGAACAGAGCGTCGATTCGATCAGCCGGGCCGGGCTGGAGGGCCTGACCCGCTTCCTGATCGAGAAGACCGCGCTCGAGCCGGGCGCGCCGGCCAGCGTCGATATCTCGAAGGACCAGCTGTCCTTCTATCCGCTGATCTACTGGCCGATCGACCCTGCCGCGCCGATGCCGAGCCAGGCCGCGATCGCCCGCGTCGACGCCTATATGCAGCAGGGCGGCACGGTGCTGTTCGACACGCGCGACCAGTTCGCCACCGGCATCGGCGCGGATTCGGCCAGCCCGGCGACGGAGCGGCTGCGCGACATCCTCGGCAACCTCAACGTGCCGCCGCTGGAACCGGTGCCGTCGGACCATGTGCTGACCAAATCCTTCTACATCCTGCCTGAGTTTCCCGGACGCTTCGCCGGCAGCCCGCTCTGGGTCGCGGCGTCGCTCGAAGCCAGCAACACCGAGAACCGCCCGGTGCGCACCGGCGACGGCGTCTCGCCGATCATGATCACCGCCAATGATTTCGCCGGCGCCTGGGCGGTCGACGAGAATGGCGACCCGCTTTTGCCGACCGTGCCGTCGGACCCGATGCAGCGCATTTACGCGCTGCGCGCCGGGGTCAACATCATGATGTACATGCTGACCGGCAATTACAAATCCGATCAGGTGCATGTGCCGGTGCTGCTCGAACGGCTGGGGCAGTAAGCCATGAATTGGTCGCTCGCCTTCGAACCGCTCATTTCCTGGCCGCTGCTTGGCTTGGTGCTGGCGCCGCTGTTGCTGCTGGCACTGGTCGGCCTGTGGTTTCGCCAGCGCGGCGCGGTCTTCCGTTTCGCCGCCCTGCTCGCGCTGGGTGCGGCCCTGCTCAACCCTGTGGCCCTCGACGAAGAGCGCGAGGCGCTGAAAAGCGTCGTCGTCGTCGTCGTCGACCGCAGCCAGAGCCAGGACATTGGCGAACGCACCAAGCAGACCGACGAGGCGCTGGCCGGGCTTCAGCAGCGCCTCGGCCGCTTCAAGCAGTTCGACGTCCGCGTTGTTGAGGCCGGCAAGTCGGAAGCCGCCGAGGAGCGCACTGAAACGCGGCTTTTCGGTGCGCTTGAAAGCGCTTTCCGCGACGTGCCGCCTTCGCGCATCGGCGGCGCCATCATGATCACCGATGGCGAGGTGCATGACGCCCCCGCCGGCACACCCGACTTCCACGCCCCGCTGCACGCGCTGATCACCGGCAACGACCAGGAAAAGGATCGCCGCATCCGCTTCGAGAATGCGCCGCGCTTCGGTCTGGTCGGCAAGCCGCTCGAAATGACCTATCGCGTCATCGGCACCAACAATGAGGCCGGCTCGGTCGATGTGCGCGTGTCGGTCAATGGCGAGCAGGTTTCGGTCGAGCGGGCCACCATCGGCCAGGCCATGCCGCTGCAGGTG
>NZ_RZTI01000006.1:0-101366 GCF_003997275.1 Mesorhizobium sp. M6A.T.Ce.TU.002.03.1.1 | reverse complement strand
ATCCCGACACGCGAACCAATGACATTGTCGTTGCGGCGCGGCTTTCAGCGGTTATAGGCGACGGCAATGGTCGCGCTGTCGGTTTGGCTCACGATGTCCACTGGATCGATGCGACCGCCAGCATCCCGCCGCAAGTCCAGCCGATACCCCAGTCCTGTTCCGTCTCGGTCGACGCGCCTGCAATCGTGCTCTATACGTCAGGCAGCACCGGCCATCCCAAAGGCATAGTCAACAGCCAGCGCAGCCTGCTTTTGCGGGTCCAGCAATATGTCGACGCATGCCACATCAATTCGGACGATGTTTTCCTGCCCTTGACCGGGCCTGCCACGATCGCCGGTTGCCGGGAGGTTCTCGCCGCCCTTCTTACCGGTGCGACCTTGCATCTCGTCGAGGTGGGCGTCGTTGGCTTGCGCGCGGTCCGGCGCCTAGTGGAATCCGAAGGCGTGACCGTCACCTATCTGGTGCCGGCGTTGCTTCGGGCACTCATGGCAGACAAACCAGCTGACGCCTTCCGCTCGCTCAGAGTGGCCCGGATCGGGGGGGAGAAGGTGTCATGGGCTGATATCGCCCTGCTGCGCAAAACCGTTTCGAGCACTTGCCTCATCCAGATCGGTTACTCGTCAACCGAGACCACAGGGTCGCAATGGTTCTTGCCGCAAGACTGGCCGGAGGAAGGCGCCTCGGTTCCGGTTGGCTGGCTGCTCCCAGGAATCACCTTCGCGATAGTCGACGAAAAGGGGCGCCGCGTTCAGCCGGGTAAGAGCGGAGAGCTCATGATAAGAGGCCCATATGTCCTGCTTGGCCATTGGGAGAACGGCGCCGTCGTGCCGGTGGAATCGGATCCGGATGACCCAGATCTTCGGCTCTTCGCGACGGGTGACCTCGTCCAACTTGACAGTCATGGCCTGCTGCGGATCGTCGGCCGCAAGGGGCGCCAGATAAAGATCAATGGTCGACGCATCGAACCTGCCGAGCTCGAGCGGATGTTGCGTTGCGCGCCTTCTGTGGAGGATGCCGTGGCAATCGTGACCGCGGCAAATGAGCTTGTCGCATTCGCCATTCCTCAGCCATGGGCGGGGCCCGCCTTTACGGACGACCTTCGCCAGCTTGTCAGAACGAAGCTGCCGCCGTCGCTGTGTCCCGTGCGGCTTCACACGGTCTCCGGGATTCCACGTCTGTCGGGCGGCAAGGTCGACATGGCCACGCTTGCGGAGATCGATCTTTCAGCCAGGAAGACCGCGCTGGCCCCGCAGCCCCCCGATGCAGGAAGCGAACTGAACGTCCATCAGATAGTGCAGCATGCATGGAATAACACCCTCGACACGCGCGTCGCCGCTGGACGCTGGGATGAGGCAGGCGGAGATTCGCTGAAGCTGCTGCAATGCGTCATGGAAATAGAAAGCGCCATCGGGCAGGAACTCGGTCTCCAGGGCTTCACGGTCGGGATGAGCGTGGACGAAATGGTCAAGGCAGTCGTGTCGGCACAGGCAGGCGACCTGCACGCGCGCGCGCAGAAGTACGATCCTCCTATTCTTTTTCTGCTCCCTGGATCCGTTGGCTATGGCCCGAGCTTTGCTGCCTTTGCATCCTCGATGAGCAAGGTCGCACGAGTGACCCCCATCAAGTACCCTACGCTGGCTATGATATTGCGCGGACAAAACACCGTCGCCGACATGGCCGACTCCGCGGTCGAGCAGATCTGCCGCGCCCAGCCCACGGGCCATGTGCGCCTTCTCGGCCATTCGCTCGGCGGCGCCGTCGCGTTCGAGGTTGCGGAACGTTTGCTGGCCGCGGGGCGAACTGTGAAGTTCCTGGGAATCCTCGACACGAGCCTCCTCGGCGAGCGCAGCACCTATTGGGAGATGGTTACCCGCACATTCGATCGGATCCGCACCAACCGCGTAACCGCTGACCGGATGGCGTGCCGCTTCCTTGCAAAGATAGCTGTCAAAACTGGCTTCGAGGCGCAGCTCGCCCGCATCCTCGATCGCTACGCCCGGGATGAGTTCAACGCGACGAGCTTCAGAACCAAACTGGAACTGCAGGGGCAGTTGCGGGGACGAGCCTTCTACCGATGGTTGGCGATACCCAGACGGACGCTGCCGATCACCGCAACCCTCTTCCGCTGCGCTCGGCCCAAAATGCCTCTGGCCATAGGGTGGGATGGCGCTTTCGCGCATCTGGATGTGATTCCGGTCGTTGGCAGTCACTTCGATATGATCACAGAGCCCCATCTCGTCATCAACCGCCCGCTCATCGAGAAGGCGGTGGAGCAAACCTATTCTTCAACCGAGGTTCGCAATCGGGAGTACAGACCATCGACGTGATTTCAGAATTCAGCATGGGCACGCTGGTGCTCGATGCTCGCATGGAAGTCGATCGCATCGTCCAAATCCTGCGCGAGCAGGTTTTTGGCACGCTGCGGCGTCGTGGCGTGGTTGTCGGCCTCTCCGGGGGTATCGACAGCTCCGTTGTCGCATCCTTATGCGCACGAGCGTTCGGGAAAGACAAAGTCCTGGGGATATTTATGCCGGAGCGCCATTCCTCCGGCGATTCGCTAAGGCTTGGCCGCAGCGTCGCAGCCCAGCTCGGCATCGATACGATCCTGGAAGACATAGCACCGGCCCTTGAGGCCGTCGGCGCCTATCGTCGACAGATCGAAGCGATCCAGACCGTCGTTCCCCAATATGGCGACGGCTGGAAATGCAAGCTGGTGCTCGCGTCGGTTCTCGAGAGCAACGGTCTCAACATCACGCGCCTCACGGTTCAGGACCCCGAGGGCAAGACAGATACGGTGCGTCTGTCGCCGGCAGCCTATCTGCAGATCGTCGCTGCAACCAACTACAAGCAGCGCCTGCGCAAAATGACCGAGTACTACCATGCGGACCGCCTCAACTATGCTGTGGCAGGTACGCCAAACCGCCTGGAGCATGACCAAGGCTTTTTCGTCAAGCAGGGCGACGGGACTGCCGATCTGATGCCGATCGTCCATCTTTACAAGACCCAGGTCTACCAGCTGGCTGAATACCTTGGGGTGGATGAAGAGATCCGGCGGCGGCCGCCAACCACCGACACCTTCTCCATGGCACAGAGTCAGGAGGAATTCTATTTCGCCCTGCCTTATCATCTGATGGATCTGTGCCTCTACGGTTTGAACCACGGAATTTCTGCCGATGAGGTCGCGGCAGCTGCCGGCCTTACCGCGGCCCAGGTCGAGAAAGTCTTCAAGGACATCGACAGCAAACGGCGTGCCGCACGCTATCTTCATGCACGGCCCTTGCTGTCCGCTGCAGTGGGCGAGGACTAACCGATGTGCGGTATCGCCGGAATCGTGTCGCTGAGCGGCGCCGCGGCGCCCCCTTCGCGCGAAGCGCTGATGCGCATGGTGGGCGCGCTCGCGCATCGCGGTCCGGACGAACGCGGCCTTTACCGCGACAAACGCGCGGGTTTGGCGCATGCCCGTCTGTCTGTCGTCGATCTTTCGAGCGGCCAGCAGCCGCTCGCCGACACAGGCGACACGATTTGGATCGTCTTCAACGGCGAGATTTTCAACTACCTCGAGCTGCGCGAAAAGTTGACCGCCCTCGGCCACCGCTTCCGCACCCATAGCGACACGGAGGTCATCGTCCATGCCTATCGCGCGTGGGGCGAGGCCGCCTTCGCGCGGATGAATGGGCAATGGGCGGTCGCAATCTGGGACTCTGTGGCGGGTCGTCTCGTGTTGTCGCGCGATCGGTTTGGCATCTGCCCGTTGCATTTCTGCGAGCATGGGGGCCGGGTTTACTTTGCCAGCGAAGTGAAAGCCATTTTCGCGGCCGACGTGAATATATCCCGTGCCTTCGATCCAACCGGCATCGACCAGACTTTCACGCTTTGGACAGTCGTGCCGCCGCAAGGCGTATTTCAGGGGATCAGCGAACTCACCCCGGGACATGTCCGCATTTACGACAGCGACACCGTTCGCGAGCGGGCCTTCTGGAAGCCTTGCTATCCCGAAATTTCCGATCCTCGCCGTGGCGAATTCACCGGCTCGCTCGACGACGCGGTGGACGAGGTGCGCGGCGCCCTTGAGGCGGCGACGGCGCTCAGGATCGTGCAGGCCGACGTGCCCGTCGGCTGCTATCTGTCGGGCGGGCTCGACAGCTCGCTGGTCGCCGCGCTGGGAAGGCGCTACGCCGGCGAACGGTTCCAGACCTTCTCCCTGCGTTTTGCCGACGCGGAGTATGACGAGACCCGCTTCCAGCGCCTGGTCGCCGGCGCGACCGGGAGCGAGCACCATGAGGTGGTGGTTTCGCGCAGCGACATCGCTGAGGTCTTTCCTGAGGTGATCTACCACACCGAGCGTCCAATCCTGAGGACCGCGCCTGCGCCGCTGTTCCTGCTCTCGAGGCTGGTGCGAGAACACGGCATCAAGGTCGTGCTGACCGGCGAAGGAGCCGACGAAATGTTCGCCGGCTACGACCTGTTCCGCGAAGGCAAGGTCCGCCGTTTCTGGGGACGCCAGCCCGCATCGACGCGACGCTCACGGCTGCTGGAGCGCCTGTATCCCTATCTCAGCCGCTCGCCGGTGCATCAGCAAGCAATGGCGCGCCAGTTCTTCGGGCGCGATATCCAGGCCTATGACACGCCGGGCTTTGCGCATGACACACGCTGGCGCACCACCAGCGCCATCAAGAGATTGTTCTCCGCCGACATGCGCGCAGAGTCCGAGCGCCGCAGTTGCGTGCCCGAGCTGATCGCCCGCCTGCCCGCGGAGTTTTCGCGATGGGGCTCTCTCGCGCAGGACCAGTATATCGAGATCCAGACGCTGATGTCGGGATACCTGCTTTCCTCGCAAGGGGACAGGATGCTCATGGCCCACTCCGTCGAGGGGCGCTTCCCGTTCCTGGACGATGAACTTGTGACGCTGGCGAATTCGCTTCCGGCGGCCTACAAGCTGCGCATCCTCGACGAAAAGCACGTGTTGAAGCGGGTGGCGGAACCGATCGTGCCGCCGGAAATCGTGGCCCGCAAGAAGCAGCCTTACCGGGCGCCCAATGCGCTTTGCTTCGTCGCCGATGATGCTCCGGCCTATGTCCGCGAAGCGCTTTCGGAGACGGCGCTGCGCGAGGCGAACGTTTTCGATCCGAAGTCGGTCACGCGGCTGCTGGACAAGTGTCGAGCCAGGGCGGGCGACGGCGATCTCTCCAACTCCGACAACATGGCGCTGGTCGGCGTGCTGTCGACCCAGCTCCTTCACCAGCAGTTTGTCGTAAGCCGTCCCGGTGGAACTCGCAGGGTCGACCTCACCGTCGACGTCGACCGCGAGCATCGCGAGGAGGTGCTGGCATGATGCATGGCGCCGTGCCTTTGCTGCATGACTACCTCACCCATGCCGCCAGCCGGGTCGGTGAGAAGGTGGCGCTCGTGTGCGGCGGGCAACGTGTCACCTATGGCGATCTCGAAGCGCGCTCCAACGCCATCGCGCAACATCTGGCCGCGGCTGGGGTTGCACGCGGCGATCGCGTGATGATCTTCGCCGACAACACCGTCGAGACGGTCATCGCCTTCTGGGCGGTGCTGAAGGCGAATGCCGTTGTGTGCATCGTCAACCCGCTCACCAAAAGCGACAAGCTTGATTATCTGCTCAACGATTGCCGACCGACGGCACTGATAACGGACAGGCACCTGCACTCGATCTTCAGCGAACCGGCACGCAACTGCCCGTCATTGCGCCGGGTGATCGTCTCCGGGCCGATCGTCGACGTCGAGTTGACAGGATTGCCGCACGCCGTGCGCTGGGACGCTGCGGTCGCCGCCGGCGGCAGCGCACCGCCGGCGCGCCGCTGCATCGATATAGATCTCGCTGCCATCATCTACACGTCCGGGTCGACAGGTGAACCCAAGGGCGTGATGCTGACGCACAGGAACATGACAGCCGCATGCACTTCGATCGCTTCATACCTGGAGCTGTGCGAGGACGAGGTGATCCTCAACGTCCTGCCTCTCGCCTTCGATTACGGCCTGTACCAGATGATCATGGCGTTTCGCACCGGCGCCAGGTTGGTGCTTGAACGCTCGTTCGCTTTCCCGGCGCAGATCCTCGGGTTGATCAAGGAAGAGAGGGTGACAGGTTTTCCCGGCGTGCCGACCATCTTCGCCGCGCTCTCGGACCTCAGGTCACTAAAAGATCATGATTTTTCGAGCATTCGCTACGTAACGAACACTGCGGCCGCCCTGCCGCTCAAGCACATTCTCATGCTGCAGGACCTGTTTCCGGATGCGCGCATCTATTCGATGTATGGCCTCACCGAATGCAAGCGCTGCACCTATCTGCCGCCGGAAGACCTTGAGCGAAAGCCATTGAGCGTCGGGGTCGCCATCCCGAACACGGAAATGTGGATTGTCGACGAGCATGACAGGCCGGTCGGCCCTGATGTCGTTGGCCAACTCGTCATCCGCGGAGCGACGGTGATGAAGGGCTATTGGGGCAAGCCGGAAGCCACGGCCAGAAAACTCAAACCCGGCCCGTTGCCGGGCGAGCAGGTCTTGTACACCGGCGACTACTGCCGGATGGACGCGGAGGGATACCTCTACTTCATCGGTCGCGGCGACGAGATCATAAAATCGCGAGGAGAGAAAGTGGCGCCGAAGGAGGTGGAAAACGCGCTGTTGGATATTGCCGGTGTACGGGAAGCCGCGGTCATCGGCGTTCCGGACGAGCTTCTCGGGCAAGCGGTCAAGGCGTTTGTCGTGATGGAGCAAGGAAGATTCATCGACGAAAGGCAGTTGCAGAAAGAATGTCAGAGACGGTTGGAGAACTTCATGGTTCCGAAGTCCATCGTGATCGTACCCAGCCTACCGATGACAGACACGGGCAAACTCAAAAAAACGGCCCTGTCATGAGGCGGTTTCTGGATGAAATTGATCAGCATTCATCATTTGTATCGGAGGAGAATTCAATGTTGTCTACCAAGGATAGGGCCGAAACCTGCAGGGATCAGATTCGCGCTTTCCTGGCGTCGAATTTCTACATTGCCGACGCGGATGCTCTGGAGAGCGACACGTCCCTTCTCGATCAAGGCATCGTCGACTCGACAGGGGTGCTCGAGGTTATCGGCTTTATCGAGGAGACCTTCGGCATCACCGTCGAAGACAGCGAACTCCTGCCGGAGAACCTCGATTCCATTCAAGGAATTGCACAGTACGTTCTCCGCAAGAAAAACTGATTGCCGACATCTTGCGCTGTTCCACGCTCCGCCGACAGCGCAACCGAGCCTGCCGCAGTTGCGGCATGGCTCACGCTTGCGGCGTGGTATGTCCCACAACCACCCTGCCCTCGCCGGCTTCGTTCGTGACCGCACGGATGGTTTCGTAGGCCTTGGAACGCTCCAGCAGGCTCATGACCTGCCGGTCCTGGCCGAGCCCTACCTCGAAGAGCAGGATGCCTCCGCGCCGCAAGTAACGCGGCGCGTCCTTGATCACGCGCATATGGATGCTCAGGCCATAGGGGCCGGCGGCAAACGCCTCACGCGGCTCGAGCTCGGTCAGATGCGCGCGGTCGCCCTCGAGCCGCTTTTCCGAAATGTAAGGCGGGTTGCAGACGATCATGTCGATCGTGCCGTCAAGCTCCAAGCCTGAGAAGGCACTGAACAAGTCGCCCTGAAGCACCGACACGCGATCCGCCATGTTGTGATGAGCGACGTTGCGGCGCGCGACGTCGACGCATCCATCGGTGAGATCGCTCGCCCAGACACGCACGGTGGGGGCGTAGTGCGCGATGGCGCACGCCAGATTGCCGGCACCGCAGCACATGTCGATAACGCGCGGCTCCGGCAGGTTCATTTGACTGAGAACGTCGAGAGCGGTCGTGCCGAGCAACTCCGTCTCCGGTCGGGGAACGAGCGCACCGGGCGCGATGAGCAACTCCAGCCCCATGAAGTTGGTACGGCCTTTGCTGTAGGCATCGGCGACACTGATCTCCTCGCTCACGACAGACCCGCCTTCCTGACTTTGCCGGCGCCAGTGTCCGACAATTGCGCACCAGTTAAGTGTATCTCAAATTCATTAAATTTTCGATGGGCGAATCGAAAAACACTCATCGCCATGGGCTTTGAAGACATGATGTAACAAAGGGTGATCACGGGCTTCTCATCTGTCGCTTGGTTGGGAATATTGTCTCATCATTGGGAATATCCGGTTTCTCACCCCAGTTATCCCCAGCCTTGCAGAGCCAATTCCCGAATTCTCGGTCCAGCGTCACGATTTTGCTACATTTTAATCAAAAGGCACATACGTAAGCAAAACGTAATGTTTCAGTAGCTAACGGAAAGCAGCCGCTTCCCGCAAGGCAAGAGGGTTTACCCATCATCGACAGGACCAACACGTTCGCGCGGCAATTTCGCACGAAAGATCGCAGATCATGAAGCCAACGCAAGGGCGCTCGCCCGATCTACGTTCCGCCATGTTCGGCTCAATGCACGGATTGATCGGCGTCGGGGTTTTCTCGGCGGTGATAAACATTCTCGCCTTGACCGGCTCCGTCTACATGCTCCAGATCTACGATCGCGTGCTGCCTTCGCAGAGCATTCCCACTCTCGTCGGATTTACGATCGGGATGCTGGGCCTCTACGCGGTCTATGGACTCCTCGATTTCGTCAGGCTTCGCCTGTTGGTCCGCATCGGCAGCCGCCTGCACAGAGATCTGCAGCAAAAGGCGTTCGCTGCCTCGCTTTCCCTGCCGCTTACTGCCGGGCAGGATGCGAACCGTGTGCAGCCACTTCGTGATCTGGACCAGTTGCGCGGCTTTCTTTCCGGGCTGGGACCGACAGTCGTCTTCGACGCTCCCTGGATACCGTTTTATATGGTGGTCATCTATCTACTGCACCCTTCGCTTGGTGTGTTGGCAACCCTCGGCGCGGCTGCTGTCGTGCTTTTGACGGTCGTCGCGGAAGTCGTTGCCCGCAAACCCGCCGCGCGAGCGTCTGAAACGCTCGTGGCACAGCGGCTTCTTGCCGATTCCGGCCGCCGCAACGCGGAGGTTGTTCAGGCGATGGGCCTTTCAGCCCAGCTTGGTCGGCGCTGGAATGAGATCAGCCATCTTTACCTTAAGAACCAGGAACAGCTCTCCGATGTCGTCGGCGCAGCGAGTTCATTGTCGAAAACACTCCGCATGGCCCTGCAATCGTCCGTGCTGGGGCTTGGTGCCTACCTTGTGATCGGCGGCGAGGCTTCGCCCGGCGTTATCATCGCGTCGTCCATATTGCTGGGCCGCTCATTGGCGCCGGTCGATGTGGCGATCGCAAACTGGAGAGGGTTTCTGGCCACCCGCCGAAGCTATTCCGACCTGGCGGCAGCACTGGATGCTTTCGGCAGCCAGAAAGACCCTATGGAACTGCCGCGCCCACAGACACAGCTTGCGGTCGAGGAACTGACGGTCGCGCCACCAAGTCTGCAGAGACCAACGCTCGTCAATGTAAGCTTTCGCTTGTCGAGGGGCGCGGGGTTGGCGATCGTCGGCCCGAGTGGTTCTGGCAAGACGACGCTCGTGCGTGCTTTGGTCGGGGCATGGAAGCCGCTCCGCGGAACGGTAAGGTTGGACGGCGCCGCGCTCGATCAATGGAATTCGGAGTTGCTCGGCACTCATATCGGCTACCTGCCGCAGGACGTTGAGCTGTTCGACGGAACGATCGCAGACAACATTTCAAGATTCGGCGGCAAGGCAGACGCAAAAGGCGTGCTGGCAGCCGCCAAGGCTGCGGGCGTGGACAAGATGATCATGCGACTGCCGGAAGGTTTCCAAACGCGCATCGGTGAAGGCGGAGCGGCCCTGTCAGCTGGGCAGAGGCAGCTCGTCGGGCTCGCCAGAGCGCTTTATGGTGATCCATTCCTTGTCGTCCTCGACGAGCCAAATTCCAACCTGGATGCCGACGGCGATGTTGCCCTGGCCGGGGCAATCCTGGCGGTGCGCGAACGCGGTGGCATCGCAATCGTTGTGGCGCATCGTCCGTCGGCTCTCGTCAACATCGATCAGGTACTCGTCTTGTCGAATGGCATGCTCCATTCATTTGGCTCGCGCGAAGACGTTCTGGCAAATGTCATCCGGCCCTTCCCGCGGCCAAATACTGTCGTCCCGCTGCAGCAAGGTGCAAGCGGCCATGCGTGAGGTATTAGTGCCTAACATGACCACGTCGTCATATGCTGCGGTCGGTGGCGAAAGCCCATCGGTTGGGGCAAAGCCAGAGCCGAATGGCATCCGGACCAATCTGCTCTTGGGTCTGGCCGCATATTGTCGTTCCGCCGTGGAAAGGTGCAGGCAGGCATATGTGAGATATTGCTCTACCGGGACCGTGTCATCATATGCCGCGGTCGGTAGCGAAAGCGAACTGATCCCGACGAATCCAACCGAAGAGCCGGATGGCATCAGGGCCAACCTGCTACTGGGCCTGGCGACCACCTGCCTGTTGATCTTCGGTGGAGGGCTCTGGCTAGGGTTGACCAAGATTGCCGGTGCGGTGATTGCGCCCGCCACCGTGGTGGTCGAAAGCAACATAAAGAAAGTCCAACATCAAACCGGCGGCACTGTCGGCGGCATCTTCGCCCAGGACGGGGACCATGTGCGTGCCGGCGACGTCTTGGTCAGGCTGAACGACACGTTGACACGAGCAAACCTGCAGATAGTCAGCGAGGATCTGGATCGCGCCACCATTCGTCTGGCGCGACTGGAGGCCGAGCGGCAGGGCCTGCCGGAAATGCAACTCCCACCCAGCGTTCGGGCCCAGATGGGCGACCCGCAACTGGCGGCACTTGTCCGTGGCGAACGCGCCGTGTTCGAAAGCCGGGCGGCGGCATTGGCTGGCCAGAAGGCACAATTGCAAAGCCGCTCGAAGCAATTGGAGCGTCAGATCGATGGCCTCAAAGCACAGCAGGCGGCAATGGACGAGTCGCTGGATCTGCTGACGCAGAACCTTGCTGACGTCGAATCTCTCTACGCAAAGAAGTTGGTCTCCAAGGAGAGGCTGAGCACTGTCAGCTTGGAGAAGAGCCGGACTCGCGGCGAGTCAGGACGCCTCGTCGCGGCAATCGCGGAGGTCCAAGCTCGCATCAGTGAGACCGACCTTCAGGTGCTTCAGCTCGACGAGCAAATGCGGAGCGAGGTAACGAGCGAACTTCGCGAAACGGAAGCCAAGCAGACCGAGCTCAATGAGCGCAAGCTAGTGGCGGAAGACGAGCTCGCCAGGACAGATATCCGCGCCCCACAGACTGGAACCGTACAAGAATCCTCCATCCACACCATCGGAGGCGTGATTGCCCCCGGGGAAGTGCTTATGATGATTGTGCCTGACACCGACAACCTGGTCGTGGATGCGCTCGTTTCTCCAGAGCGTATAGATGACGTACGTCCTGGACAGCGGGTTTCAATCCGCTTTCCGGCGTTCGACGCAGGGACGACACCTGTTTGCCAAGGCTCGGTCAACCGCATCTCTGCAGATCTGATTAAAGATCAGCAACGTCAGCTTTCGTACTTTTCGGCGCGCATCAACGTCGAAAATGCGGCGACCTGCCTGACGGAAGCGAAAATACTCAAACCCGGCATGCCCGCCGAAGTTCACATAAGCACCGACGAGCGCAATGTCTGGTCCTATTTGCTCAAACCCTTCACGGACCAGGTATCCAGAGCTTTCAGACAGTAACGCAGACGGCAATCCCGGCATGACCAAGGTACAGCCGGTTTAGAGCGGTTCATCGTTTCACGGAAACGCCGAACCGCTCTATCTCTTTGTTTTTGCGCAATTCCGGACGGAAAACCGCTTCACACTTTTCCTGGAATTGCTCTATTGGATCGCTACGCTCTCGAGACCGCTGCTGAACCTTACCTCTATCGTGTCGCCCGGTGATACCTCGGTATCTTCTCCGGCCGGCTGTTTACGCCATTCCTCACCGACCTTGCGGATGATCGTGACCTGAGCCTGAATGGTTTCGCCGGCAACTGGCAGCGGCTGGGCGGACGCCCCCGTGGGCTGCAATTTCTGGCTGGCGGCGCGAAGTCTTGCGGTGATGTCGGCAAGACGCACGTTGGTGTCCTTCAGTTCGGTCAGAAGACCAATTCTTCTCTGGTTGCCGTTGCGTTCGTGCTGTCTGACAAAATCATCCTGCTGGCGTCGCGCTCTCATGAGTTCGACCGACGTTTCGAGCGCCCGGCTGGAAGAAAGAATCACACCGCGCCGCACGTCGGCGAGCCTGTCGTTGGTCAGATTGCCTGCTTTATATACCTTCGTCACTCGCGCCAGATCGTCCTCGTCCGCCTTCACTGCATCGGCTTCGACCTGCTCGCGCTTGAGCAGGACCGCGATCTGCGCCGCAGCGTCCTTGGCGCTTTTTTCGAGGTAGCTTTGCTCCTGCTGGAAGTTGTCCAGGGAAATCTTGAGCCCTTCCGCTTCGGCCTGGGCGATTGCCGAGACGAAAGCGGCCGACAAGGGTGACCCTTGTGGTGGCTTCATGTCGAAATTCGCCTGGTTCTGAAGTTCGGCGCGCAGACGGGCGCTATGAAAGTAGTCTCTGGTGTACTCCCCCCAAGCCGATTCATAGTCGCGCCGCAAATCCACCGGATCTGGGCCAGCCTGGTTTGTCCGTGACCGCAGAAGGCTGAAACCGCCAGACACGGCAATCGCCTGCCGCACGGTCATGAGCGGTCGATAGGCCTGCTGTCCGGGAGTGAGCACGTCGCCGGTCACGTAGATCGGGCGATAGTCTGCGATGACGGCGGTGACGTCGCTCGGCTTGATGACGATCATTTGCTCTCGCCCATCAGGCAGACGCTGGTGGAATATCTTGGTTGGCAAGATCGTCTCCATCCGCGTCTGCAATTCGGCCGGAGTGAGGCCGCCGACCGAAACCATCCCGACTTCGGGAAGCGCGATCGTGCCGTCCATTTGAACCACGGCACGCTGCGTTCGTTCCGGGATAGAGGCAATTCCTATCTCGACGGTATCGCCGGCGGACAGTCGATATGCAACCCGCGTCTCCGCTGCGGTGGCCATATCGATGGCAGCCAGTATACCAAGCGCGGCAAGAAGGATTCGATTAGTGAAGACCATTGGTGACAATCTCCTTCCGGTTCAACGTCGGCTCTTCCGGCCAATCGACACGGGAGACGAAGTCGTAGACGGGACCGCCGGGCACGCCCCAGTTGCTCGACCAGACTACTTGTGAGCCGTCAGGCGACGGCGAGGCATGAGTTTCGCTTCGATAGTCTAACTGAGTGCTTCTCGTTTGTGCGATGCGTCGAATCTCACCACTGCCGTCGATGCGCAGCGCGATCACTTCCTGTGCATATGGCGCCATGTCTGGACGGGCTGACACCTCATCCGGATCGCCGCCATAGGTCAGGAACACCCAGCCAGATCTGTCCAGCGCACGCAGGGATGCATGCATGGCTTCGCCGTATTTCATAAGTGGGGTGACCTTGCCGTCGGACAGCCTTCGCTTGATCACGTGATATTTGTCCGGATCGGACTTGCTGATGCCGACATAGACTTCGCTGCCGTCCTCATCGACTGTCATGTCGCCGTGGCCGGGCCGATGATGTTCCGTCCATTTCTGGAGCAAAGTGCCCTCGACACTGAAAATGAAGGCCTGTTGGATGCCGCTGACTATCTCCTGGAGGCATAGAATGTTGGCTCCAAGCGGAGAAATCGAGCAGGCACCATTGGTTCCGCCAAGATGCCCAAGATCGATGTCCGGGAATTTCCGCCGCTGCTTGAGATCGTAGGCAAAGACCACCGTCTCGCCATCCTCACGCACCGCGCGCACCGCTATGCGGTCACCGTCACGGCTTGGATTGCCCTTGCCCGGCCCGAAATGGAAATCATGGTATTCAGTCGAAGCGAACAGGACGTCTTCGCGATTGGTCCGTGGCGCCCAGGTCGACACTTGCCGGCCCTGAACGCAGATCATCAGATCGGCGTTTTGAGGGTGCCATTCGCATTCAATAGATCGAGCGCGACGGAACAGCGGCGCGTATGTGCGCCCGTCCAAGAAGCACATGCCGCCGCTACAGCCGTTGGTGATGACAAGAAGGCTCTGGTCTGAATTCCAGGCTTGGGCACTCGAATACCGATGGGTGCAATAGTTCTTCTCGCATGCAAGCCCATTACCAAGCACTCCCGGCTTGGTGATGCGCGTGAAACTGGTCCCAAACGCCGGATCCGTCGCTGGGCGCAAATAATCCGGCAGATCCATCATCACCGGCGCGGCAAATTGTGTCTGCTCGCTGCTTTGCCGGCTTCCGACCGTGGACAGACCCAACGACATGCCCGCGGCAATCAACAACGCAGCCAACACACGCGGGTGAAAAGTCATGTCATATAACCCATTTCGTGTCGTACGCGGCCTTCGCTGAGGCGCGCCTCCCACCATCCGATGGTTCGCTCCAACCCATCGCGCAGGCTGGTCTGCGCCCGCCATCCAGTCTTGCTTTCGAGGAGCGAAGAATCGGCCAGCAGGGCACGGACCTCGGAATTCTGCGGCCGCAGGCGGCGTTCGTCGCGATGGACCGGCTTTTTGGAGCCACTCAACTCGAGCACCAGATCCAATACGTCCGAGATCGTCGCAGCGCGCTGGCTCCCGGCATTGTAGGCATGGCCAAATTCGAGTTCGGCCGAACCTGCGGTCAGGAACGCCGCCGCCGTGTCTTCCACGAAAGTGAGGTCGCGGATCGGGCTTGTGTCCCCGACCATGATCGCCGGGCAATTTTTGTCGAGGGCCTGCCGTATGATGGTCGGCACGATAGCCCGCTCACTCTGGCGTGGGCCGTAGGTATTGAACGGCCGCATAATCACGACGGGGACGTCGAACGACCTGGCGTAGGACTCTGCCATCATGTCCGCGCCGATCTTGGATGCCGAATATGGTGACTGGCCCTGCAGCGGGTGGGATTCGCGGATAGGCATGGTCTGTGCGGTGCCATAGACCTCGCTGGTCGAGGTGTGCACCACACGCTCTGTCTCCCATTGGCGCGCCGCTTCGAGGACGTTCACCGTGCCCAGGATGTTGGTGTCCACATAAGACTGGGCGGCCGCGTATGAATATGGAATCGCGATAAGCGCGGCGAGATGAAACACGACGGCCTGGCCGCGCACGATCCGATTCAGGAACGCGCTGTCGCGGACGTCGCCGCGGACGAGGTTCAACTGGCTTCGAATGGTGGCCGGCAAATCATCGAGCCAACCATGACTGTCGAAGGAATTGTAGAGAGCCAGCGCCGTGACATCCGCCCCACTGCGAACGAGCGCTTCGGTGAGATGCGACCCGATGAACCCATCAGCACCCGTGACCAGAACTTTCCTACCCCTGTAGCTCATGGCTAAGCGTTCCCCCTATGACGTGATGCGGCGACCTCGCAAATCCAACAGAGCGCGGCCATGCCAAACTGTTCTCACATGCCGATTGGCGGCGAGACCGGGCTGATCGGCGGCGACGAGGCCAGGCCGAGGACCGCCAGAAAGCCGCGCGCCATCCAGATGATGTCAGAGGTGACCGTGCGCTGCGGATAGTAGGCGAGGTCAAGCCTGGCCTTGGCAGGAAACAGGACCTCACGGTAGAAAAGGAGCGGATCCTCGGATCGCGGATAAAAATGGGCTTCATGCCGGAAGAGAACCTGGGCCGGACCCAACAAGCCCGGTTTGTATTTTAGAACAGCCTCAAAGCCACCGCGGAAACAATCGGCGAAGACAAGGCTCTCCGGTCGCGGTCCGACGATAGCCATCTCGCCTCTGAAGACATTCCACAGTTGCGGGAACTCGTCGAACTTGGTGAGGGCGAGAAACCGCCCCACTGTCGTCATGCGGCTGTCTCCGGCCATGGTCAGCGCCAGGCCACCGGGATCGCATCGCACGGCGAATTTGCGGAACTTGTACATGCGGAATGGCCGCCCACCGGCACCCACGCGGGTCTGCGCAAAGAAGATAGGCCGGCCGCCTTCCAGCAAGAGCGCCAGAGCGATCACCAGCATCAGCGGAGCGAACACTATGGCGGCTGCGGTAGCGATGGTGAGATCCATTGCTCGTCTCGCAAGCCCATGGGCGGCGCTTGGGACAACAGGTCGATGGATGGATAAATCCAAGGCATTCATGCTGCTGTTCCTGCTTGGGCGCAGCTGTTGACCGCAGCGGCAAGAGCGGTCGCCACTGACTCGACCACAGGCGCAGTGATCTGGGGATGAAGTGGCAGCGTGAGCTCACGCTGGGCAAAGTCCTCTGTCCGCGGCAAATGGGTGCCGGGAAAAAGCTCGCGATAGAGCGTCATCTGGTGCACCGGCGGATAGTGGATGGTCGTTTGTATTCCTTGCTTGCGCAATTCGTCGATGACGTCTTGCCTGTCAGCGTAGCGCGGCAAAAGGACAGGCATGATATGATAGGCCGACGTCCGCGGCTCGTGGAACGGGACTGTCACGGCTGGGCAGTGTTTTGCGATGAGACGCCGGTATAGCATGACCAGGATACGCCTGATCTCATTCCATTCCTGCAAATTCTGCAGCTGGACCAGTCCGATTGCAGCGCGCATTTCATCCATGCGATAGTTGAATCCGAGCATGGTGACATCATACTGCGGCGTGCGACTGTTCAGCCTCTGATGTGTTCCGGTGGTCATGCCGTGTCCACGGGCCTGGCGGATTGTCTCAAGCAGCTTGGGGTCTCGGGCAATCACAGCCCCACCTTCCGCCGTGGTCATGTTCTTGTTGCCATAGAAGCTGAATGCGGCCGCGGCGCCAAATGTACCCACCTCCTTCAAGCCAGGCGCATGCGCAGCATCCTCGATGATTTGCAGCCCTCGGGCGCGGGCGAACTTCTGCCATTCTTCCCGATTGGCGAGGTAGCCGGCGAAATGTACGAGAATAACCGCCTTGGTGCGCGCAGTGCATTTTGCTTCAGCTTCGACGATCGACATCAGCGGCACGTCGGCAGACTCGATGTCGACAAAGACCGGAGTGGCACCGACGTAGAGAACCGCGTTTGCGGTCGCCACGAAGGTCATTGACGGGACCAGCACTTCGTCGCCTGGTCCGATACCGAGTGCATGCAGAATGAGATGAAGCGCCGCAGTGCAAGAACTGACCGCGACGCAATCCTGCGCACCATGCATATTGGCAAAAGCCTCTTCAAAAGCTTTCACCTGCTCTCCCATGGTCAGCCAGCCGCTATCGATGACCTTGGACAAAGCTGTCTTCTCCGGCACACCCAAAATTGGGGCACTGACCAAGAGCATCATAACCTCCTAGACTGTTAGACTGTGGGATCGGCTTCGTGATCTCGTCATGCGGCCGTGGCAGTGACCTCGATCGAGGCCGACTGGTCTTCCCAGGAAATGGCTTGCGCGTTCTGGAAATCGTCAACGCGCCCGATATCGAGCCAGAGACCATCATGCTTGTAAACGTGGACGGTGGTGCCGTTCTGCATCATCTGCAGCATCAGGTCGTCAAACCCGAAGGGAATGCCAGATGGAATAAACTGCAGAACATCTGGGTTCATGCAGTAGATTCCCATGCTGACCAGGTGCGAAAGCGTCGGCTTCTCGCGAAAGATCTGCACCCTATTGTCGACTTCATCGATGACGCCGAAGTCCATCTTGATCAGCCGGCAGGCTGTGGCGATCGTCACCGGATCGTTGTGCTTGCGGTGGGCTGCCACAAATCGACTGAGACTTAGATCCGTAAGGACATCCCCGTTGAGAACTATGAACGGCTCTGTCAGCTCATCTCTGATCAAAGAAAGCGGTCCGATGGTGCCAAGCGGCTCCATTTCTTGCGTGTATCGAATTTTCAGGTTCCACTGCGAGCCATCTCCGCACACGGTGCGGATCAAATGGCCGAGATACCCGGTTGTGATGTAGACTTCTTGGATGCCATTGCGTCGCAGCCATTTCAGAAGCATCTCGAGAACCGGCCGGGCACCAATCGGCATGAGCGGCTTCGGCAAGACCGATGTGAAGGGGCGAAGACGTGTCCCCATTCCACCACATTGAATCACTGCTTTCATCTGATCCTCCCACGTTCACTCGAACTCAGCGCTGTTGTCACGGCCGCAACATCCGGAAAGTTGCTTTCTTGTTCTCTTAAAAGCCGGTGAGCCTTCCCGCCGACCTTGACCCGGATATTTGCAGCTTGATGGTATGAGGCCGTCGGGGGGGATGTCGTCGTGCATTCGAATGGTAGCGATTCAGACATTCTGGTATTCAATGACCGCACTGATCGATGAAGGCTGGCATGCTGTCGCAGAGGCAGGTTCGGAGCACGCTTCAGCGGTCAGTTCTTGGCCGATCGGCTTGTGGCCGTGAGACCGGCAAACCCGAATGAGTGCTTGCAATGAGCCAAATATCCACCAATTGCCGGAACGATCTACGGCAACCCGGCAATTGCGTGGTGGTGGCATCGAAGCGAGCTGTTGGGACGCGGGTCTTGGAGGTTGAGAACGGATATTCGACAGGTCAGCCGATTCCGTTCGCAGGGTTCAAAAATAAGAGGAGCGTTTCCCGTTATTTAGGATTATATTAGCAAATGACGCTTGCGGTGTTGGGGCACTGCGGGTGTTGACTGGGTGAATCGACGAGTGGTTGGCCAGACTTTAAGGCCATCACCGTTCAATCATTCCAGGTTTCGTTGGGGTAGTTCAAATGTATCGAATCGTCATCGCCGACGATCACGGCTTGTATCGTCGTGGCTTGCGGTTGGCACTGACCGCAGGCATTCCAGGTGTAGAGATATTTGAGGCGTCGTGTTTCGATGCCGTACTTAGTCTGCTGGCGGAACAGGCGTCCGTTGATCTTGCGATCCTGGACCTGAACATGCCGGGATTGTTCAATCAGGAAGTGCTCAGCGGCATTCTGTCGGCTTATCCGGATACACGATTTGCGATCGTTTCCGGGAACGATTCACGCTCGGAGATACTGACGGCTCTTTCGATCGGACTTCACGGCTATATCGTTAAGTCGCAGAGAGACGAGGAGGTCGTTATGGCCGTCAACGAAATTCTCTCGGGCCGCATCTACGTCCCTGCACTTCTTTCACGCCCGGGTGCAGCGCAAGCAACTCACGCACCTACGCCCCCTGAGCAGATCCCACATCGACGTACCACCAGCGGCAATCTGGGCAGGCTGACCTCGAGGCAAAAGGAAGTCCTCAAGCTGATGGCGGAAGGGTATTCGAACAAGGAAATCGCGCGCGATCTGGAAATCGCGGAAGCGACGACGAAAATCCATGCCGCTGCGGTTCTGCGTGAGCTTGGCGTACGCAATCGGACCGAAGCTGCCGTGATGCTGAAGACCTGGCTTACGAGCAATATCAACAATATCAATTAGAGCGCCGCGCTTCCTTTTGGGCCGCAAAGGACGCTCTACGCATCGTGCTTTCCAAAAATCGATTTCGATTTTTGGGCCGATGTTTGAGCGGATGCGTTAGGGGCCGATTTCCTTGCGTGACAGCCGTAGCGAATATCGGAGCCCGCGATCCGATATTTCCAGCTTGGGGGAGTGACCGACAAGCGGCGCCCCATCCACCCCGATTATCATGGAACCAAAACCATGACGGACAACGCTTGAAGTCCGCCGCCGCCCCGATTCCACCCAATTGAACACGATGTCACTGCCCGCATCTTCCGATGCGAACGTCCAATTTACTTCGATCCGGCCTTTTGGATCGCCAAGCGCTCCATGTTTCAAGGAATTGGTCGTCAGCTCGTGAACAATCATTGCAAAGCTCTCGGCGGCGCCGCCTGATATCACCACGGAGGGACCGCTGATCGATATGTCGCGTGTCCCCATATACGGCTGCAACTCCTGGACAACGAGATCGTGGAGCATCCCCGACGCATTGCCGTTGCGTGACAGCAGCAGATGCGTTGCTTCGAGCGCACGAATCCGGTCGATGAGCGTCTCCTTGTACTTGGCGACATTGTTTTCGGGAACATCGACCATGTTCACGAGCGCCGTGATCACTGGGAACAGGTTGCTGAATCTGTGACGTTGTTCCAGCATAATGCGCTCCCGCTTCTTTGCCGCGGCGCGCAGCAGTGTGGTTTGTCGTCGCTCAGTCAGGTCGGCGGCCACTCCAAGCCGCTGTAGACGATCATCGTATTTCTCTTCCCTTCCGCGTAAGGCAACCCAGCGGATATGGCCGTCCGGTCGTCGGACGCGAATCTCGACGTCGTAGTTCGTGACCGATGCGAGCTTTCTTGATGCCAACAGCTTTGGCCAGTCCGCCGGATGAATGACGGCCGTCAGGTCCTCGAGGCGGCGGCTAGCCGCTGGGGGCAGCCCGAGAATGTCCCAGAACGTGCCCGAGCCGGTGACGATCCCGTCTTTAAGATCGATCCGCCACGTGGCCAGGCGTCCAGCAGACAAAGCGAGATCTAGCCACTCCTTCTGAGCCCGAAGCGCTTCGTGTGCAGCCCGCCGTTCCGAAATATCGTCGACCACCACGAAGATGCTCTCTAAGAGCACCCCATCGGGCATGGACGAAGACAGGGTTAGCCGAGCCCAGAATGCCGTGCCGTCCTTTCGTGTCAGACGAACCTCCGAAGCGAACGAAGCACTGTCGTTACCCAGGCCCGCCAACAACTGCGCCAAGGCATCGCGGTCGGCCGGATGAACGAGTGTCCTGAGCCGCAAATGGGCAAGCTCCTCCTCCTTGTAACCTGTCATCTCACAAAGACGTCTGTTGGATTGCAGCAGCTCACCATCCTCGTTGGTGTTTGCAAATCCCATGGCAGCACGTTCGAAGGCCCAACGGTAGCGGCTCTCGGTTGCTTCGACGGCGGAGAGCCTGACCTCGGCGATTTCCAGCAGCTCACGCAAGTCCTGGCGCAGCCGATGGAACGTCATGGCAATCACCCCGCCCGAAACCAGAAGCAGGATGGCGCGCGCCCAATCTTCGCTGGAGATCTGACCATGCAGGGTACCCCGTGCCCATAGGCCGGCTGCCACCATCAGGATCGTCGCGGCAAGCGCGGGCGCGCGGTCTTCAAGATAGGAAATGATAATAATAGCTGGAATAAACTCTAGAAAACTCGAGCCTTCCCCAATGTATACTGACGCTTTTGTTTCGAATATCAGTGTGGCGAATAGTACCGATGCGGACGCAATATGAGTTAGCAATCTGGCTGACGGGTCCGAATTCCACCTGCGAGAATGCGAGTTCATAGGCATAGGCTACAACCTTTTAACTAGGCCGTCGAGACTAGAGCAAAAAACGTACAACCTAGTACGACTGCCGGATTGCCATACCACTATCACAGCGCGCATTTTATCAGGGCGGGGGAGCATGACTTGGTCAGAACTCCTCAGAATATATCGAATTTTAAGTTAGATAGGGCCCATTTTTGTGAGCCCTATACATAAAAGTTTGTTTGTAAATCCCGGACAATTTGTTTCGGGATAGTGAACCTTGGGGAAGGTTGGAAAAATGACTCTGATCGATAGACACAGTGATGCTGTTGCGGGCAACCGATACATTGCGATGGGCGCCAAGTATAACACTGAGGCGAAGATGGCGCGGCCCTCATATGCTTATCCTTCAGCGCGTGCAGCAGATCGTGCGGACGCAGGGGTCGACGAACCAAGGAGACGCAGCCTGGAATCCATCACCGGCATGCTTGATCGCATCGGCTGTGGCTATCTCGTGCTGAACCGCGAAAGAAAAGTAATCGAATGGAACGCAGCCGCTCAAACCACGCTGGAGCGCCAGGGCGAAGCGGCTGAAACAGCCGGTGGGCTTTCGATAGCTCTAAGGCGGCTGATCGCAAATGTTCCGGCTCATTTCCTGCCGGGCTCACTGTCTTGGGTGGTGATCCGCAGCAGAGGCGACAGGCCGGTGATACTGAAAGAGAACGGACTTATCGCTCCTGACGGAACCAGCATCGTGGCATTGCTGGACCGTGAGAACAGATCGGGACCAAATCCTCAGACACTGCAAAGGATGTTTGGCTTGACGAGCGCAGAAACACACTTGGCGTTGCGCTTGGCTCAGGGCGATGCGCCGTTGGAGATCGCCCGCAGTTGGCGCCTCAGCCGCACAACGATCCGCTCACAGCTTGCCTCGCTTTTCGCCAAGACAGAGACGAGACGTCAGGCGGAACTGGTGGCTCTTCTGGGGCGCATTTCGGTCTTGCCATAAGGGGCTGCCGCCTAGAGCATGTTCCATCCCGATAGAATCGGGATGGAACTCTAAACTTGTTATTTTGCCATGATCTTTCCTGAAAGCCGGTTTGCGCTTTTCGGGATCCGGGCGCCGGCATCCAACAGGATTCAGGCAACCGGAATTTGGAACTGTTCCAGTAAGTTGCCCTTCGAATTCGGTTTGAACGTGTTGTCCCGTTAGAGACCCCGCCGCTGACGCTCGGGGGCCAACAGTTGCACTGCTGCCATGCCAAGAATTTGACTGATTTCAAGTTCCTTGCGAGCAGTATCTGAAAAGAAAAAGGTCAAAGCGGCGGATCATGCCGAACAGTGTCGCCGCCGCCAGGGATCTTTGCAGAGCAAACCTGGCTACAGCGCAATCAACAGCTGCGCCCAAGCTGGTCAACCCCGCACCACCAATATAGATCAAAAGAGCGAAGATGCTAGCGTAGCCAAAGCTCCGACCCATGTCTTCGTTGTAGGGCAAAACTATATCCGCTGGAGCGGTGGAGGCCGCGGAGACTCGGGTGGACTTCGGATCGCTGCGATGGTCAATATCGCTTGCGTCAGCGTCGAGCCTTTCATGGCCTTGGCCGCGTTTGGCCGTAGGTCCACCTCCGGTCTGCAAGATCTTCGAGAGTATTTTCTGCTCGACTGACTGAATGCTCTCTAACGATGATTGGTTGCTGAGCGTTTCGATTGGAATTATTTTTCGGTTCGATTGCACGAGAATGTCATTTATGGTTTGAAACACCCCAAAAGCGCGAAGGTTCGTATCGAGATCTGCCTCGAAAATTCGCTCTGCAGGCGGTTCATGCTCCATCCGCTGCAGCAAGCGTGTCTCCACGATCGTTTGTGGCACCACAACTCGGAGCGTGAAATCGGCGACTGGCGCTAGGCTGAGCGCCTTTGCAAGCGTGACATTGTCTGCGGTTTCGCTGAACATTGCCAGGGACCCAATCACTCGGACATAGCCCTGATCGAATATTATTACGTCTCTAGATTGCTTCGCTTGATCCCAGCAGCGCGAAAGGTTCAATATATATTGCCCGAGCCGGGCGCGCCACATTCTTTTTTTTTGGCGGAAGAATTCTGATCATGGAAAAGGGATGTCGAAAGATTGCTTCTTCCTCTCGGAGAAAGCAATATTTTTGAAGTTGAAAATACCGCAGCCAGAATTCTGGAAATGAACAGGAAGATTCCCAGATCGAACCTTCCTTCCCTGGTGCTAGGCTGGTAACTGAGGACAACCTCGGCGTGGTATCCTTCCCTGCGCAGTCGCCGGGCAATATCGTGAGCAAACGTTGTCTTGCCAGATCCGGGCGGTCCGAAGATCTCAATGATCATGGGGTCGAATCCGTTGGTGGCGATACTCTCGCGCGATCAGCGCATGAACCAATACCGTTGCCGGCCGTCGACTGCGCTTGCTCTGAACGACGCTAGCGCAAAGATCAGCGCAGGCATGATCTTCAGTCGTTTGCTGATATAGATTGCCATAACCACGTTCCAAACGGCCAATGCAAGCGCCAAGCCTACTGCGGCGCCCAGCGGACCGTAAAGCTCGATTCCTGCCGCACAGCCTATGATGCCGGCAGTCGCGCCAACGATCATGGCTGCTGCTGCTGCCCATTCGTTTCCGGTCATGGTCAAGAGATTCAGCTGGGGCCCGCACAGCGCGACAAAGACATACCCGAAGATCAGTACCCGCGCGATGGGTGCTCCTGTGCTGAAATCGTCACCGAACCAGTTCATGAGAGGTTTAACAATCACAACCAGCGGGATAGCCATCGCTATGGCGCCGGCGGCGGAAAGTATGGCGGCTCGTGAAAACAACTGCTGCAGACCCTTCCGATCGCCTCGGGTATGAAGGGCAGCCGCTGCCGGCGAAAACATCACGCCGACGGCCACGAGGGCAAGACTCACAAGCAACGCGACGTTCAGTCCCAAGGCGAAGATTCCTGCGTCTCGAATATGACCTGTCCAGCCGAGCACCATAACCCCAGCCCGACTGATGAAAATATCGAGCCCAGCCATGAGCATGATTGGTGGAACCGCCGCCCACCACTCTTGCGACGCGTCGCTGGGTTGAGTGTGCCGCAACCCAGGCGGCTGAAATTTTGCCACCATGATGAACACCAGTCCGACCGTGATGCCCGAACTTGCCAGCACCGCCTGCATCACCAAGGGTGCGTTGAGGGTCCATGATCCGGAAAAGGCCGCGACTCCCAGCAACATCAACAACAGGCCGTCGCGCACGATGCGTTCCGGCAAAAGGGCTGAGACACCACCGCCGAAGGCACGGATAAGTGCTGCGCCCAATGCGGAAGCGGTGACCAAGGGGACCGCGGCCATGCCAAGGAGCTGGCTGATTTCAAGTTCCTTGTGGGAGGGATCTGAAAAGAAAAAGATCAGAACGGCGCCGATCATGCCGAACAGTGTCGCCGCCGCCAGCGATCTTTGCAGAGCGAACCTGACTACACCATGTGCCAGGTCAAGCCGCCCGTTTGCCCTATAGGTGGACACGAAGCGCAGTAAGGAAATATTGAAACCAAGCGTTGCAAGATAGCCGAGCACGGAGGTCCAGGCCAGGACATAGGAATAGATGCCATAGCTGGTGGAACCGACGAGGCGGGCAATCAACAACTGCGCCAAGCTGGTCAACCCAGCACCGCCGATATAGATCATCAGAGCGAAAATACTGGCGTAGCCGAGGCTCCGGCCCATGTCTTTCTTGTGAGACAAAACTATATCCACCGCGGCAAGAGAGGCCACAGAGGTTCGTGCGGTCTTCACAGGATTACAATCGTCGATGTCGCTTGGGTCAGCGTCGAATGTCTCGTGGTCTTGGCTGGCTTTGGCCGCAGGTCCACCTCCGGCTTCCACAATTTTCGAGATTATCTTCCGCTCGACACATTGAATGCCTTCTAACGACGACTGATCGTCGAGAGTTCGGATCGGAATGACTTTTCGGTCGGACGCGACAAGGATTTCATTTATGCTTTGAAACACCCCAAAAGCGCGCATGTTTGTGTCAAAGTCTGCCTCGAAAATTCGTTCCGCAGGCGCTTCATGCTCCATCCGCTGCTGCAAGCGTGTCTCCACGATCGCGCGTGGCGCAACAACTCTGAGCGTGAAATCAGCCGCGGGCGCGAGGCTGAGCGCCTTTGCGAGGGCGGCCCTGTCTGCGGTTCCATTGAACATTGCCAGCGACGCGATCGCCTGGACGTAGCCCTGATCGAATATGACCACATCTCTGGATTGCTTCGCCTCATCCCAGCGGCGCGAAAGCTTCAAAATGTGCTGCCAGAGCCGAGCTCGCCATATTCGTTTTTTTGGCGGCATCATTCTTATTATGGAAAGGGACGTTGAAAGATCCTTGATCCTGCCTCTTGGAGAAAGCAGGATTTTTGATGTTGAAAATATTGCCGATATGATCCTGAAAATTGCCAGGAAGATTCCGAGATCGACGCTCGATCCCCTCTCGCGAGGCCGGTGACTGAGGGCGACCGTGACCTGGTACCCCTCCCCGCGCAGTCGCCGGGCAAGGGCGTGAGCGAACGTTCTCTTGCCGGATCCAGGCGGTCCGAAGAGTTCAATGATCATGGGTCCAATCCGATCGTGGCAATACCCGCGCGATTTCCGCGACCGTCGTTGCTTCGACGTCCGCTTGTGACGCTCATGATGGTTCCTCAAGCAAAAGATCAGCACTGTCCCCGAACTGGTAACTGGCATGCTTCTTGAGATTAACCTGCGTGAGAACGCTCCCCACAGGGACCGAAACCGACGCATCGCTCGCAAGCGTTTCCAAAACCCCACGCGCCATGCTGCGTCGCGTCCTGCCCCAGCGAACGGCGAAAAGAACCGCATCAGCCCAGCCAGTCAGAAGCCCGGCCTCCGGTCCTCCAAGTCCCACCGGTCCATTTATGATGACGACGCTGTAGATCGAGTGCAGCTCATCCGTGAACAGGGAACTGTCGGCCGTGGAAAGCAATGCCAGCAGATCCTCCGAGGGTGCGAGAGCCATGAAGTCGATTCCGATTTCAGGCATTCCCGCGATTGCATCGCGCAAGGCACAGCGTTCACTCACATAGTCTCCGAAGAAAAAGTGAGGCTTGAGAGCCTTGAATTCGTCCAGGAATTCGTTCGTGAGGCGGGCGCCCGTACGGTCAAGATCGAGGAAAAGCACTCGTCCCCCCAGTCGGGTGGCTGCCAAGGCCAGGCTCCATGCAAGCTCGGTCTTGCCATCATCCTGGACGGTGGACGTTACGAGAATGACGTGCGACGAGCGATCCCCCGCTTGCTTGGGCGCCGCGGCGATAAGCAGGGACGTCACGGCGCGGCTGTATCTGGACCTCTGCTGCGCTAAAACCAGCTGCTTCAGCCGCTTGGCGTGCATCGTGGGAGCTTGTGGTATCAGCCCCAAGCATGGAACCCCGAGCGCTGCTTCAGTTTCGGCCTCGCCGCGCAAGGTCTGATCGAGGCGGTTGCGAATAACAACGAAGACGCCGCCAAGAAGCCCAAACACAACCATACCGGGTGGAATAAGGAAAATCGGCGACAGGGTCTTTGGATTCGTCGGCGGCCATGCCGCCGAAAGGACCGACACTCCGGCCGAGGGAGTTGCGATGCGCCGTATCAATTCCTGTTGTTGGGTCAGAAGCTGGTTGTATCGTTGCGTCAAGATACTGACCTGCGGCTCCAGCGCACGCAGCCCGGACAGCCGGCCCGCGGTATCAGCCACAACCGCATCGAGCACATCCTTGCGGCTTTCCAGAGCTGCAATTTGGGCACGGTAGATGCTGGCCTCCGCTGCGATCCGAGCGGTGGCTTGTTCGATCTCGCGATTGATCGCATCGCGCAGATTTTTATCTGCCGCGTCATTGGCCTGGCGAGCCGCCAATTCGGCCAACACCGGCGATCCGATGGCTTGAGCGAGCGAGGCGACCGATGCCCCCTCCTTTCGCAGTTCCTGAATACGTCGAAGGCGAGATTCCGTGGCGGAGAGATCTGCTTTCGACAAGGAAATCTGCTGGCTGAGTTCAGCCGTCTCCTTAGCGGCGTTGTCCGCAGCACCTTGGTCGATTGCACCATGACTCAGCCGATACTTTTCCAGGCGATCGGTCGCTGCTGCCAGATCGCGTTGCACACCTGGCAGGGCAGCGACTATCGAGGTGAGTTCCACTCTGTCCGCTGCCTGACGTCTCTTTGCGAGATCGTCGATGTACGATTGGGCGAATGTATTAGCTACCATTGCGGCTCGCGCCGGATCCGGATCGGTAAAGCCTATGCTGATGACTCTCGATCGCAGCTCCTGGCCAACCCTCATGCCCTTCCGCAACGCCTTTAGTTCAGCCGCATCCGCAGCGTCCGGCTTGCTCTGCGGCAAAATTCCGCCCAACAGACCGTCTGCAAATGAGCGCAAATTCGGCCGGTCGCCACGAGCGGGGTTGGGACGAGAATTTCCAGTTCCGGCATCACCTTGTTCAGCAGTGCTGCCAGCCTCCGTCTTGCGCAGCGCTGCCATCACGCGTCGCAGATTTCCTTGCGACAACAGCATGGTTATATTGTCGTCAATGCTGGCATCCAGCATCTCCGAGGCGGGCTCCGCGCCGGCGGGCCCGTTCCTGCTCGGAGCATCGAGAATAACTTGCGTGCTCGCCTCATACCCGACGGGAACTGCCAAACCCGCAAGCCCGGCCAAAACACCGCCCAGGGCTACCATGGCGAGCAGGAACCATTTTCTCCTCGCGATGGTCGTGAGTAGCTGATGGATCGGGGCCTGCGTGTCCATCGGCTCACGCAGCGGGCGCCTCATGCGCGGCCTGGTCTCGTGCGCGGCAACGTGCATCTCAGTGGCGCGCGGAAGTTGCTTGCGGCTGACTATGGAACCTTCCATCTTACACTCCTGCCAGTTCGAACACGCGACGCAGGTTCGTTGCTGGCGCCGGTGCCCTACGGGCCTCGTTGCGCCAAGCCTGGAACATCAACGCCGCCCACAAATCACGAGAATGATCCTGCCTTCCATCCAAGTGATCTCGCCAGCACGCCTCGACCTTTGCAAAGTCGAATATCCCGTCTCCGGAGAGGCGCATGTCGGTGAGAACATCGCTGGCCCAGATGCGCAGCGGACCTCTCAGCCAGACTGCTATGGGAACATCGAAACCTTGCTTCGGACGATCGATCAGCCGCTCGGGAACATACCGATGCAGCAACTGACGAAGGAGCCACTTGCCTTTGCCGTGGCGCACCATTACGTCCGCCGGTAGGCGCCAGGCGAAGTCGACAACGCGATGGTCGAGAAGCGGGCATCGTCCCTCGAGGCCGGCGGCCATGCTGGCGCGATCCAGCTTCACCATTATGTCGCCAGGCAGGTAGCCGACCATGTCATCGTACAAGAGACGGGACAGCAGATCATCAAACGGAGGTTCGCCCTGAACCGATACGGGTGTTTTCTGATGGGTGAGGTTCTCGGTCGATGATCCACTGAGCCGCTGATACAATTCGTTCTCATCTGCCGCTGCGAGCAGCCGAGCCAGGCGATCCAACCGGTCGCTCCGCAGCGCGTGCCGGGCATGCACCGAAAGCGGCAGCTTACCGACGAGATCGTGACGGGCTGCACGAGCAAGCAATCCAACACCTGCAGCAAGCGTCTGACGCAGCGGCGACGGCAGCGTATGCAGTCGTCTCGCTCGAGCCGCCATAAGGTGGCGAGCGTAGCCGGCGAAGCATTCGTCGCCGCCGTCGCCCGTCAGAGCCACCGTAACGTGCTGGCGAGCGAGCCTCGCCACGAGCAGAGTTGGTATCTGCGATTCGTCGCCGAACGGTTCGTCCCAAATTTGCGGCAGTTCTGGAATGACCTCCTGCGCGGCCGCGCTGGAAAGGTGGAGTTCGGTATGGTCGGTGCCCAGATGTCGGGCGACCGCCGCAGCGTGCGGAGCCTCATCGAACCCGCACTCTCCGAAAGCTATGGTGAATGTGCGCACCGGCTTCTCCGACTGCGCTTGCATCAGGGCAACAACGGCTGAACTGTCTATCCCCCCCGACAGGAAGGCTCCCAGCGGGACGTCAGCGATCATGCGCTCCCGAACGGCAAGTCGAAGCAGGACATCGAGCTCATTCGTCAGTTCTTCATCGGTGCCGACAATCGGGTCCGCCCTACCCTTCGTGGCGGTGTCGGCCAGCGACCACCAGTACCGGATGCGATCCGAAAGCGACGCGGCACTGCGCGCCTCGGTAAAATTTGCGGCCGTTACGGACAGTACCGAACCAGGCGGCAACTTGAATACGCCTCGCCAGATGCACTTGTCATCCGGTACCCATCCCCTCGACAGCATCGTCGTGGCGACATCGAGATCGAGTTCCTGACAGAAACCTGGAAAGCAGTTGATCGCCTTCAACTCGGACGCAAAAACGAGCGCGTCGCGTGTTGAAGCAACGTAAAGCGGCTTCTTGCCCATTCGATCGCGGGCGAGATGAAGGGTCCTGGTCTCCCTGTCCCACAATCCAAAGGCGAACATGCCGGCGAAGCGCTTGAGTGCGGCATCGAGCCCCCAACTCTCAATCGCGCACAGCAAGACCTCGGTATCGCAGGTGCTGCGGAAACGATGGCCCGCGCCTTCAAGTTCGCGGCGCAGGTCGTGGAAATTGTATATTTCGCCGTTAAAGGTGATGGCATATCGGCCAGTTGCCGAATGCATCGGCTGGTGTCCTGCTTCCGACAAGTCGACGATGGCCAAACGCCTGTGGCCGAAGGCAACGCCGGCTTCCCGATCTCGCCAGAAGCCGTAGCCATCAGGCCCACGATGACGAAGGGCTGTCGTCATTTGCGCTATTGCCCTCAGCGGCTTCGCACTGGCCGCATCGGTTGCAAGAAGAATTCCGGTGATCCCACACATCCCGTCACCCCAAGTCCGTGGATGTTTTTCTAGAAGATACCGAAGCTGCTCGCGGCGTTCCGGCAACGAGACAGAGGGTCAGCCCAAACCAAACGATCGGGTGGCGGATGATCAGGTGCGGAAACCCGTAAATCATGATCGCCACCACCAGCGCAAAAAGCGCGTCGAGCTTCGCACGCCATGCTGACATGGCGGCCGAGCCGACGATCCAAAACAGGGCCAGGATCGCAATCAGACCACCTTGAGTGTACAGATCGAGTACCGTGTTGTGGGCCTCGAAAGGTTCGGGCAGAAACTGCCGATAGTAGACGGAGGGGCGGGCCACATGCGGGCCGGGACCGAGGCCAAGTGACGCTGACGTCACGCCCTTGTAGACTGCATCACCCCAGAGCCTGACGCGAAGTGTAGCGGTTGAGGCGGTCTCCTCGCCGCCCCCCCCCTTGCTGAGGCTCTTGGCGAAATTTTCGACGCTGCTCATGTCCTTGAGCACGTAAGGCGTCATCGACATCGCCAGGGGGAGGAAGCCGATCATCAAGAGCACGGCGACTTGCCGGGAAACGCCGACCTTGTCACCGGTCGTGAGCCATGTCCGAACCCGCAGCCCTAGAAATATCAGGCAGGTCAGGACGCTTGTAAGAAGATACGCATCACTCCTTGTCAGCCTTCCGACATAGACGGTCAGTACAAGGCTGCTGAACCCAAACAACCTTCCCCATGGACTGCTTGTGGTCGTCGCAAGATGTAAGGCCAGGGGGCCAAAAAGTGCACAATAGATCGCGAGTTGGTTCGGATTCTCGGACCAGCCGGTGAAGCGATCCCAGAACCAGGGATTGACACCGGATTGGTGGATCCAACCCCACCCAAGTGCCAGCTGAAAGGTAAAGCATGCACTCACTATCCCGATCGCCCACCAGGCAGTGCGGCGCAGATGGCGACCAGCGTCGGGCTCCGCAGCGGCCAGGCAGGTGACGCTGGCCAACAGCAGGTAGGCCATTGTGTCGTGAATCGGCCCCGAGAGGTCCAGAACCGTCGTGGTCAGCAAACCGACAAGGGCCCCGACCCCCTGAGCAAACGTCATGATCAGCCAGAAGGTCACAAGACGGAACAGGGCCGGCGTCGCCTCCAGGCGACCACCAACGACTACGCGCCCGATCGACAGCATGATCCAGAGCGATAGGAACAATTCGGTATATCCGAGGTGCAGTCCCGGAACACTGATCTGCGCCGCATAGCCCATCGAAATGCCGGCGGCCAGCAACGCGCTCCGGATCATCGGGGCGCTCCACCCAATTCGCGGTTTGCGGCATTTTCTTTGAGCAAGACCGGGGACGCCGGTCGAGCAAGACCGCCGTGGGATTCGGCGCTAAGGACATTTTTGTACAGATCGCAATACTGATCGACCACCCGCGGCAGCGCGAACTGCTCCCGGACCAGTTCGACGGAACGACCGCCCATGACCTTTCCACGGCCGCGGTCGGACAAGATGTCTATTATTCGAGACGCAAGCCCATCAGCATCGTGCGGTGGGACGAGATAGCCGTTCCATCCGTCCTCAACCACGTCATTGCAGCCAGGCATCCTTGAGGCGACGATAGGCAATCCCGCCAGTCCTGCCTCGAGCAAGACGCGCGGAATCCCTTCCCGATATTGCGTCGGAAAGGCGAACAGATCGGCCATGCCAAGAAGGGCTGGAACATCGCGTCGTGGACCCAAGGCTATGACATGGGGTGCATATTGATCGATATCCGATTTATCGACGGCAAAGGGCCCCTCAGATTCCCATGGGCCGACAAGCACGAAACGTGCATCAGGCCTTTTTGACAGGATGCGTGGAACTGCTTTGAGGAGTGTCGGGATGCCCTTCTGGCGGGTCAGCCGGCCAACGAAAATTACGACTTCGGCGGACTGGAGCCCAAACTCTTCGCGCATTTTCATCGCCGACGGGGCAAGGTGCCTTGCCATGGCGAACGCATCGACGTCGATTCCAGAACTGCGGATCAGCCGCCCGCTGCCGCGTCGGATTAGTCGGTAGCGCTCAAAGAAAGCCTGATCGTCCTGATTTTGGAAGACCGTCGCAGCCGTCCAGAAGGACGAGAGCCATTGCAGTCCGCAAAAGATTGGACGTAGGGCCAGAGCCCGTGGCTCCAGCGACGAGAATGTCCAGCCCAGACCATTGATCGTGCGGATCACTGGAACCTTCCCGCGCGCCGCAAGCGGCGTCAGCAGGTTCGGCTTGGTGTCGAAACTTTGGACAATGTCCGGTCGTAGTTCCGACATTAATTTTCGAATCGCTCTGATGGCCCCCCATCCCCCGCTACTGCTGGCAAATCGGTCGAAACCATAGCTGCGATGCGGAATGCCATGTCGCAAAAACGCGGCTTCAGCACCACTGGAGACGGCAGTGACCCGAAAACCCCTTTCGCGCAGCGACATCAGGAACGGAATTCTTAAGGCGTGATCCTCGCCTCCCACGCACATGAGATGCGGGTTCATCCTGCCTCTCCCGACCATGCGCCGTCTCCCAATCGCGGGAAGTGGCCGGCTTTTGCTTCTGCCTTCATGATCTTGGTTTCGCTTCTTCTGCGCGTAAGAAGTCACGGTAAGGGCAGGCTTGCCTACTGTCCTCGTCTGTTTGAATGAGGCAAACCAAGGTGTTGCGAGCTTCAGGCCGTTAGGTCTCCCGGCTTGGCGCGACAATCCGCACCAAGGACCTGCACAGGTGTGGTACCGAGGCCGTATGGCGGGCCGTCTTGACGCGCATATCCTCCTGCGCAATGAGGGGGTGGCGGGGTCATTTACGCGTGGAAGTTGAGGAATCCTGCGGGCACATTCGCCCATGGGCGGGCAACCGAATACTGCGCTTCCGACAGCCGTCGGTTGTTAGACCTCCGTCTGGGCCGGTGCCTAGGTATGCTGGTTGAGCCGCATCTCAGTCACATCCGTCTTGGCTGCCTTCCCGCGACTGGCAGCTAAGCCAAACTCGACTACTCCGATGTCGGCAACCTTAGTTTTATCGGTTGTAAGCGAGCACCCGCCCACTGTGTCCACAACAAATTTGGTTGCGACAGCAGAGGACATGGCCCGGCCCAGAACCTAGCTTAACGTGATCGGATTTGCTCGCAGGCAAGTGCGCATATTGTGCAGAAGAGCTATTCTGCCTGCCGTTCTATTTATGGCCTCTAGTTGTCGGCAGTCAAAAATCCGATTTTTGCCACGCCACTTCAGCGGGGTCAGCACCGCCAAGGCACCATCATAACCTACCAGCTTCGGCGCCGTCCAAATCATATTAAAAGCCAAGCCACTCATAGCAAATTATTTTTGAAGGCAAGTTCATATAAATAGTTACCAAGATCAATTCGCTGAAAATATAATTTATCTTAATAGGCGTTTAGAGACTGCGATGAAAAAACGCTTTTTTTGATCTCGAACCGGTCGGTTGTCATAAGTAGAATTTTCGCTTCCGTGCGGCAATCCTGTCGGCGATCAACGAATCTATCAGAAGGGTGCGGGTATTTGATTTGTTGCTAATATACGCCGTCTAGTAGGCAGGCACCGCGGGGCGCTAAGAAAAAGGAATATAAATGGCACTTCATTTTGCAGCGGGTGGATCCGCCACCGAAGTCGCAAGCGCCGGCTTCAATCTGGTTGACGTTCAATACGTTGATCAGGTCAACGAGCTGCCGGATGGCACGAAGGCTATGGTCTGGCTCAACGAGGGCGAGGGCGTAACTCAGTCCTTTATCGACAAAGTCACCCCCTTCCTTGGCAATCCGAAGGTATTTGGGTTTTTTCTCGTCGACGAGCCGGATCCCACCGGCCAATACCACACACAGGTAGACGCTGAGGATCTGAAAGCCGAATCCGACTGGATCCACTCTCGTATGCCAGAAGCCAAGACCTTCATCACCGCGATGGACATGGGGTCTGCCGCCGATCCGGATTTTTCCAACACCTACAACTATGACAACACGCATATCGATCTGTTCGGAATAGACCCGTACCCAGTGCGCACCGGCACAGAAACGGTCGATTACGACATGATCGACAGAACCGTGGCTGCAGCGGTGGAGTCGGGCATCCCGACCAGCGCGATCGTTCCGGTCTACCAGACCTTTGGCGGCGGCAATTATACGACCAACACGGGCGGCAAATATGTCATGCCGACGACGGATCAGTTGGAGACCATGATGGACCACTGGGAACAGCTGGTTCCCAATCCTGCCTTTGACTTTGCCTACGCCTGGGGTTCACAGGAAGGCGATACCGCGCTTGAGAGCTCACCGGAGCTGCAGGCTGTTTTCCGGGAACACAACCTTGCTACGCCTACCCTCGTGCCTGACGTTGCTCCGCCTACCCCCGTGCCTGACGTCGCTACGCCTACGCCCGTGCCTGACGTTGCTACGCCTACCCCCGTGCCTGACGTTGTTGCTACGCCTACGCCCGTGCCCGACGTTGCTACGCCTACGCCCGTGCCCGACCTTGCTACGCCTACTCCTACTCCCGTGCCTGATGGCGGCAACGACGATTACTATGTCGACAATGCCGGCGATAGGGTGATCGAGTCCGCTGGCCAAGGTCAAGACAGGGTGTGGACCGCTGTGGACTATGCGCTCTCAGCCGGCTCGTCGATTGAAGTCCTTGGCACCACTGAGGACGCCGGCACCACGGCGATCAACCTCACCGGCAACGAATTGACCCAAACCATCCAGGGCAATGCCGGCGCCAACGTCATCAACGGCGGCGGCGGTGCTGACAAGTTGAACGGCTTTGGCGGCAACGACGATTACTATGCCGACAATGCCGGCGACGAGGTGGTCGAGTCCTCTGGCCAAGGTCAAGACAGGGTGTGGACCTCTGTGAGCTATGCGCTCTCAGCCGGCTCTTCGATTGAAGTCCTCGGCACCACGAAGGACGCCGGCACCACGGCAATCAACCTGACCGGCAACGAATTGGCCCAAACCATCCAGGGCAATGCCGGCGCCAACGTCATCAACGGCGGCGGCGGTGCCGATAAGTTGAGCGGCTTTGGCGGCAACGACATTTTTGTCTTCAATAGCGCCCTTGGTGACGGCAATGTCGACAGGATTACCGACTTCAATCCGTCCCAGAACAAGATCCACCTCGACGACGCGATTTTTGCCGGGCTCAAGTTGGGCACGCTCACATCCGACGCTTTCTTTGCGGGTAGCGCCGCGGATGATAGCGCCGACCACATCATCTACAACAGTTCGACTGGAGCGCTCTCCTTCGACAGTGACGGGATCGGCGGCACGTCTCAAACACAGTTCGCCACTCTCTCACCCGATCTGTCGCTTAACGCAGCCTCATTCTTTGTGACCTGAAGGAGCTAGCGGCAAACGAGACCGCGCCAGGGCCCGCGGTCACCTACAGAGACAGGTGGACAAACTGCACCTTGAAGCCCGTCTCTTTGGCGAGCGTGAATGCTCTGGCGCGGACCGTCAGTCAAATCACATGACAGCTCCGTCGAAGATCAATGATTCTATCAATGGCATGTCGCTAATTGATTAGGCGCTAATATGGGCCGTCGAGTAGGCAGGGGAACGGGGGCTATCGAATCAGACGAGGATATTCGCATGGCCACAATGCACTACACTTGGGGCGCGTCAGCCGCCCAGGCCAAGGCCGCTGGTTTCAACCTGGTTGATCTTCAATACGCGTCATCGGTCAACGCGTTGCCGGATGGCTCGAAGGCCCTGATCTGGCTCGGCGAGAGCAACGGGGTAACCCAGTCCTTTATCGACAAGGTAACGCCTCTCATCGGCAATCCGAAGGTTCTTGGATTTTTCCTGACTGATGAGCCTGATCCCACCGGCAAGTACCATACCCAGGTGAGCGCTGCCAACCTGAAGGCGGAATCCGACTGGATCCATTCCCATTTTCCGGGCGCCAAGACTTTTATCACCCTGATGGACATGGGGTCGTTCGCAGATTCGGACTATTCCAATACCTACAATCCTGCCAACACTGGCATCGATTATTATGGAATAAACCCTTATCCGGTGCGCACAACTGCGGTGGACTTCAACTACATTGATAGAGCCGTGGCTGCGGCGTTGGAAGCAGGCATCCCGCAGAGCGCGATCATTCCGGTCTATCAGGCGTTTGGCGGCGGCGGCTGGGCGACCAATACGGGCGGGTCGTATGTCATGCCCACGACGTCTCAGATGCAGACCATGATGGACCACTGGGAAAGGCTGGTTCCCAATCCTGCCTTTGACATGGCCTATAAATGGGCCTCGCAGAACGGCGAAACCTCGCTTGGCAACACTTCGTCAATGCAATCCTTTTTCCTGCAGCACAACACCAGCACGACCACCCCGCCTCCAACCAACAACCCGCCTCCTACCGACAACCCACCACCTACCGACAACCCGCCTCCTACCGACAACCCACCACCTACCGACAACCCACCTCCTACCGACACGCCACCTCCGACTACCGACAAACTCGACGGCACCAGCGGAGCCGATGTTCTTCGGGCAACCGGAGCCCACACAATGGCCGGCCATGGCGGCAATGACGATTACTATGTCGACAATGTCGGCGACAAGGTGGTCGAGTCCTCTGGCCAGGGTCAAGACAGGGTGTGGACCGCTGTGAGCTATGCGCTCTCAGCCGGTTCGTCGATTGAAGTCCTTGGCACCACGAAGGATGCCGGCACTACGGCAATCAACCTGACCGGCAACGAATTGGCCCAAACCATCCAGGGTAATGCCGGCGCCAACATCATCAACGGCGGCGGCGGTGCCGATAAGATGAGCGGCTTTGGCGGCAACGACGATTACTATGTCGACCATGCCGGCGATAGGGTGATCGAGTCCGCTGGCCAGGGTCAAGACAGGGTGTGGACCTCTGTGAGCTATGCGCTCTCGTCCGGCTCGTCGATTGAAGTCCTTGGCACCACGAAGGACGCCGGTACCACGGCAATCAACCTGACCGGCAACGAATTGGCCCAGACCATCCAGGGCAATGCCGGCGCCAACGTCATCAACGGCGGCGGCGGTGTCGATAAGTTGAGCGGCTTTGGCGGCAACGACATTTTCGTTTTCAACAGCGCCCTTGGTAACGGCAATGTCGACAGGATTACCGACTTCAATCCGTCCCAGAACAAGATCCACCTCGACGACGCGATTTTTGCCGGGCTCAAGTTGGGCACGCTCACATCCGACGCTTTCTTTGCGGGTAGCGCCGCGCATGATAGCGCCGACCACATCATCTACAACAGTTCGACTGGAGCGCTCTCCTTCGACAGTGACGGGATCGGCGGTGCGTCTCAAACACAGTTCGCCACCCTTTCTCCAGGTCTCTCGGTTACGGCAGGCGCATTCTTTGTGACCTGAAGAGCTGGCGGGAAACGAGATCGCGCGAGGGCCAGCGGTCGCCAACAGAGACAGGTGGACAAACTGCACCTGAAGCCTGTCTCTTTGGCGAGCGTGGATGCTCTGGCGCGGACCGTCCCCAAAACCATTCTAGGCCATTTCGGCATAGTCGATTCCCCTCATGTCTTGCAAAGCAGGCTACCCTCAGCCCGTGGAGCTCCAGGAAACGGCAAGATTAGCTTAAAGTGCCGGTTCCCCTGAACCAGCAGCAGGCCAAAGGAACCGCGCTGGTTTCGTTGCGCAGTGTTTCGGCGAAACGCGTATGGCCTGTCATTCATTCGTAGGATGAGAGTTCATATCTCAATGGCTAGAAATTGAAGATGAGTGGACCTGCCCTTCTCCCGCACAAGGCGATGCGTGTCTGAGCTTGGAGAGAGTCCGGTAGACGTCAGTTCCGCGGGCAAAGCAGCAAGCGGGTTCTTAAAAACTGAGGATGCTAGGCCGCAACGGAGCCAGCAGTGCTATTGGCAATGAGGGGTCATGGGAAAGATCAAGCAATCCTTAGAGGTCTTACGAACCGAGGGACCTAGTCGACTCCTCCAGTTGTCGGCCCTGTCGCTGACCGAGCCGCTTAGATCGCAAGGGCTTCGCCCTCGCGTTGCGTCTGATGCAAGGCAGGCATTGTCCCATCTCAATTTGACAAAGCGAAGTCGCGGATTGTTTATCGATTGCGGCTCAAATATAGGCCAAGGGTTTAGATACTTTTCTGCATACTACACGCCCGATAGATACGATTACGTTTTGATCGAACCCAACAAGAATTGCCTTGCGCAGCTTAATGCTTTGCGCGCAGAAAATTTGACTATGGAGATTGTCGCAAAGGCGGCGAGTGTGAAAGATGGCTACGCTGAATTGTTTGGCCCCCCTCCAGAACGGTCGGAGGCCACCCACCAAAGTTGCTCGCTAGTCTTAGACCACAACGGAAGCCTGTATCAATCGCAGCGATTTGCGCCGGACCTCGTCGAAACGTTTTCGCTCTCAGAGATGATCCGGACAAAGCGTAAGCTGTATGATGTGATCGTTCTCAAGCTCGACGTCGAAGGGGCAGAGTACGAAATTCTTGATGATTTGATCAGGGCTGGGACCCATCGTGATCTATATGCCGCCTATGTGGAATTCCACTCTCTTAAACTGAGGAATCCCGCGAGACGGGAGAAGCGCGCCCTGGAAGCTCAAATGGTGCGCGAATTCGATGAAGCCGGCATTCGATTTAGAAGGTGGATATAGCGTCCCGACAGGAACGCCGGATCCGACACAGCGTTAGATCGAAGAAAAGTGGGCGGGCGTCTATCGCCTCGGCGAGTATACGCTGTCCATCTTTTCGCTGCCTATCGGCAGCGTCATGTCGTCATCCAGCAACCGGGTGATCCGGGCAAAGCCCGCAAAAGCCTTTCTTGCTTCCTCGGCAGACATCTGACCTGCCAGAGCCGCAGCGCAGCAGTTCAGCGCGCATTGATACACCGGCCCGCGCCGTCCTCTCGGCCATTTCCGCAAAAACGCCATCGCTTCATTAACGCCCTCAATGTCCTCCACAGGCTGTCCCTGCCCGTGCGAAATCCGCACAGGCGAAAAGAATTGTAGGCGATCCATTTGTTCCTCCCGGTCGATCGCGATGCGTTCGATCGAACCTAGTTAAATTCACGGCCAGCCAATTGGTTCCCGGCAAAAATGCCCACGGCCTTGATAAATGGCTGCGGACCAGCTGAATGAATCGCCAGTCATCGCCCGACTTCTTGCCGTTGCGGGAACGTTCGGGGGGCTGATGCATTTCGACTTCAGCGATGATCTTTGAGGGAAACGCCAGACTATGAGAATAGCCCATGTGGCGCCGCTCCATGAATCCGTGCCGCCTCGGCTCTATGGAGGTACGGAGCGCATTGTCTCCTATCTGACCGAAGGATTGGTCGAGCTTGGCCATGACGTAACCTTGTTCGCCAGTGGCGATACAAGGACGTCGGCAAAATTGGTACCGTGTCGCGAGCGAGCGCTGCGTCTTGACCCGCGCCCGCTGAAATCCGAGACAGCCGCGCATCTTTCGATGCTTTCCAAGGTGAGGAAACAAGCTCAAGAGTTTGATATCATTCACTTCCACCTCAGCCATTTTCTGCACTTTTCCTTCTTCGAGCACATGCCCGAGCGGACGGTGACGACGCCGCATGGCAGGCTCGACTATGTCGATCTGGCGCCGGCCTATGAACGTTTTCCACGCTTTCCGATGATCTCCGTTTCCCGTAGCCAAAGAACGGGGCTCGCCAACGCGAACTGGTTGGCGACGATCCACCACGGGCTGCCGACCGAGATCTACAAACCGGTTTTCGAAACGAGCCCAGGGAAGCCGTACCTCGCCTTCCTTGGCCGGATGTCGCGCGACAAACGTCCGGATCGTGCCATCGAGGTCGCGCTGCGCTCGGGGCTGAAACTGAAGCTTGCGGCAAAGGTCGGCGATGACGACCGCGCCTATTTCCGCAAGATGGTCGAGCCGCTGGTCGACGGTGACCGTGTCGACTATGTCGGCGAGATCGAGGAGGACAAGAAGGCGGAGTTCCTGGGCAAGGCAGCAGGCCTCATATTCCCGATCGACTGGCCCGAGCCGTTCGGTCTCGCCGTCATAGAGGCGATGGCCTGCGGCACTCCGGTGATCGCCTGGAACTGCGGCGCCATGCCGGAGATCGTCGATCAGGGCGTGACCGGTTTTATCGTGGATTCCATGGAGGACGCGGTCGCGTCTGTGCCCGGCATGCTGCGGCTCGACAGGCGGGAGGTGCGGGCTGTCTTCGAAAGGCGGTTTTCCGCTAAAAGAATGACCCGCGACTATGTTTCCGCCTATGCGCGCCTGATCGGTGCCTCGGCCGAAGCAAGGGCGTCGTAAGCGGCGTTACCTCGGGGGCGCAGAGCGAACGAGAGAGATGTATAGCGAATGACCCAACTCGACGAGCGCAAGCTTGATCCCGCGGTGGCACTTGCCTCCCTGGACGCCACCGCACCGCGGGAGCCGCACCGGCTGTTCGCCCTCAAGCAAGGCGATTGTTTTGCCGTGGCCGACGCTTACGGCGATATCCGCGGCGCCGGCGACGGTTTCTTCCGTGACGACACGCGAGTGCTTTCCGAATTCCGGCTGACAGTCGGCGGCCGGCAAACGTCGCTGCTCGGCGCGTCGCTCAGTCAGGACAATGTGCTCTTCACCTCCAACCTGACCAATCTGCCGATGCAGAGCGTCCGCGGCCGAGACATTCCGCAGGGCGCGATCCATATCGAACGTGTCCGCCTGCTTTGGCAGGACCGGCTGTTTGAACGCATCACCCTTTCCAATTACAGCCCGGAACACTCCACCATCCGCGTTTCGCTGCACTTTGCCGCCGATTTCCGCGACATGTTCGAAGTGCGCGGCTCGACAAGGCTAAAGCGCGGTATGGCCCATGCTGCCGAGACGGATGCGACCTCCGTCCTGCTTCGCTACGACGGATTGGACGGGCTGGCGCGGATGTCGGCGATATCGTTCTCGCAGGCGCCGGACCATCTGGCGGCCGACCATGCGGATTTCCTGATTGCCGTGACGAGGCGCAGCAGCAAGGTGCTGTATGTCGAGGTTGGTCCCGAGGTCGCGGAAGCGCCGAACCGCGATCGCTACCGCGCCGCCGCGGCCCGGGCTCGCTTCGGCATGCGGGCCAAGCGCCGCCATGGTGCCACGGTGCATAGTTCCGGGCGCGTCTTCAACGATTGGGTCGCGCGCGCCCGCGCGGATGTGGCGCTGCTGACCACCGAGCTTACGACCGGACCCTACCCCTATGCGGGCATTCCTTGGTTTTCGACGGCGTTCGGCCGCGACGGCGTGATCTCCGCGTTGCAGATGCTGTGGCTTAACCCGGGCTTGGCGCGAGGCGTGCTGGCCTTCCTTGCCCAGCACCAGGCGACGGAAACATCGCCGTTCAGCGACTCGCAGCCGGGTAAGATCATGCACGAGACCCGCAAAGGTGAAATGGCGGCACTGAGGGAGCTCCCCTTCGGCCGCTACTATGGTGGTGTCGACACGACGCCGCTCTACATCCATCTCGCCTGCGCCTATGCGGACCGCACCGGAGACATGGCGTTTGTCGACAGCCTGTGGCCGTCGCTCTGCGCGGCGGCTGAATGGACCGAGGACGCAAGCCGGCCGACCGGCTTCGTTACCTATCAGCGTGCCGCCGCGTCCGGCCTCACCAACCAGGGATGGAAGGACAGTATCGATTCCGTCTTCCATGCAGATGGCCGAATACCCAAGGGACCGATCGCCCTGGTGGAGGTGCAAGGCTATGTCTTTGCCGCGTTCCGGGGGCTGGCGGCGCTCGCCCGTCGCCGCGGCGAGGACGACAGGGCCGATCATTGGGACAGCCGCGCCGAGGCGATGCGCACCTCCGTGGAACGCCATTTCTGGCTGGACGATCTCGGCTTCTATGCCTTGGCGATCGACGGCGCCGGCGAGCCCTGCAAGGTGCGGACGTCTAATGTCGGGCATCTTCTCTATGTCGGGCTCCCCGAGCCGATGCGGGCGCAGATGGTCGCCGACCAGCTGCTTTCGGCGTCCTTCCATTCGGGTTGGGGGCTGAGGACGCTCGCCGACGATGCTGTGTTCTTCAACCCGATGTCGTACCACAACGGTTCGATCTGGCCACATGACACCGCCATGTGCGGCGCCGGTCTGGCACGCTTTGGCGAGCGTGAAAGCGTGGTGCGGCTGATGAGCAGCACCTTCGAATCGGCGGTCCATTTCAACATGCGGTTGCCCGAACTGTTCTGCGGTTTTACCCGCGCGCCGGGCGAAGCGCCGATCGCCTATCCCGTCGCCTGCTTGCCGCAGGCGTGGTCGGCCGGGTCTGCCTTCATGCTGATGCAGGCCTGTCTCGGCCTGGAGATCGACGGCTGGAAGGGCGAAATCCACGTCACCCGGCCCAGGCTGCCGATTGGTATCGACATGCTCACGCTGAGGCATCTGGGCGTTGGCGCAAGGGCGGTGGATCTGACATTTCAGCGCGTCGGCGATAGGGTCGTCGCCTATCTCGCCGACCGGCACGAGGGCTTGGTGCCGCTCATCGTTCGGACCTAGTTTGGCTTTGCATATCGAATTGCCGCCTCGCTCCAACTACCGGAACCGATGGCCCATCCGTGCGTTGCAAATCATGCCGGCGCACAGCGGCATGTCACCAGTGGCCGGCTTCGAAAAACAAAGAAAAATGGCCACCGACCGGCCAAAGGGAAAATGCTGTTCCAATGTCAGACTATGGCATAGAGGCTCTCTTGCTTCTGATCCTTGCAAGCCTCGGCCTTTCCGCTGCTGCCGTGGTATTCTCGGCATTCCAACGACGCCACAGCCACACGCCAGCTGTCGCATACGCTTCAGGCGAGGACGTGGCTTCGGAAGCGGCTCGCAAAGTGCTGCGAGAATTTGAAAAGAACGGACACGCGGTCGATGCAGCGCTGATCACATGGTCGCCCGACACCTTGCGCAAGATTCTGGCCGACGATCTGCCGGAAACGCAGGTGATCGTGGTATCCAACCGCGAGCCCTACATCCACAACATCGGGGATGATGGCGTCGAGCTCTTGGTACCGGCCAGCGGGCTGGTTTCCGCGCTCGAGCCGATCACCCGCGCCTGTGCCGGCACCTGGATCGCCTACGGCGGCGGAACAGCGGACCGTCTCGTGGTCGACAAGAACGACCGGGTTGAGGTGCCGCCTGGCAATCCGTCCTACGCGCTGCGCAGGGTCTGGCTGACAGAGCAAGAATACAAGGGCTACTATCTGGGCTTCGCCAATGAAGGTCTGTGGCCGCTTTGCCATATCGCCTTCACCCGCCCGATTTTTCGCGCGTCGGATTGGGAGGCCTATGAGTCCGTCAACCGGAAGTTCGCTGATACGGTGGTTGCCGAAGCGCGCAACGCGCGGCCGATTGTGCTGGTCCAGGACTACCATTTCGCGCTCTTGCCGCGCATGATCCGCGAGCGCCTGCCCGAGGCGATCGTCATCACTTTCTGGCATATCCCGTGGCCCAACCCGGAAGTGTACAGCATCTGCCCTTGGCGTGAACGGGTCCTGGAAGGCCTGCTCGGCAGCTCCATCATCGGCTTTCATACCCAGTTCCATGCCAATAATTTCGCCGAAAGCGTCGATCGCTTCCTGGAAAGCCGTATAGAACGGGCCGATGCGGCGATCTCCTACGGCGGACAGACGACGCTGGTGCACGCCTATCCCATCTCCATAGAATGGCCGGCCGAACTTTTGGCGAAACTGCCCGAGGTCGAAGAATGCCGCACCCGCCTGCGCGAGAGGTTCGGACTGAAAGCGGATGTCAAACTGTGCGTCGGCGTCGAACGTCTCGACTACACGAAGGGCATTCTCGACCGTTTCCGGGCGCTGGAAGAATTGTTCACGAGACATCCCGAATGGGTCGGGAAACTGGTTCTGCTTCAGATCGCGGCACCCAGCCGGGGCACGCTCCCGGCTTACAGGCAACTCCATGATGAATGCCGTCGCTATGTCGAAGAGATCAACCAGCGCTACGGCAGCGAGGATTACAGTCCTGTCCTGATGATAGACAAACATCACGCGCAGGAACAGGTCTACGAGATCTATCGCGCCGCCGACATATGCATGGTCACCAGCCTGCATGACGGCATGAACTTGGTGGCCAAGGAATTCGTCGCAGCGCGCGACGACGAACAGGGTGTGTTGTTGCTCAGCACCTTTGCCGGCGCTTCGCGCGAGCTTCTGGAGGCATTGATCGTCAATCCGTACGATACGGCTATGACGAGCGAGGTGCTGCTGCAGGCGCTGACCATGACGCCGGAGGAACAGCGCGAGCGCATGCGACCCATGCGTGAGATGGTCCGCGACAACAATGTCTATCGCTGGGCCGGCAGCATGCTTCTGGATGCGGCCCGCCTTCGCAAGCGCGGCGACCTCGACCGGGTGATGGGTAACGGCGAGCGACCATCGAACAACAACAACGTCATTCCCATATTCGAGCGGGCAAGAAAGGCGGTGTCGTGACGATCCTTCGCTGACGCCGGCGCCGAAGCTGTCGGAAAAGATGCCCTCGATCGCATCAAACGCGCCCTGCCCCATGGCCCCGGCAACCGAAGAAGCTGATCAGCCGATCTTCCCGTCCACGATGTGAATGCGGCGATCCATGCGCGCCGCCATGTCGAGATCATGCGTAACCGCCACGACGGTCTTGCCGCGCTCGCGCACCAGATTCTCCAGGATTGCAAAAACCTGCTCGGAGCTCTTGCTGTCGAGGCTCCCCGTCGGCTCATCGGCCAGGATAAGCGGCGGGTCGTTGGCGAGCGAGCGCGCCACCGCGACCCGCTGACGCTGGCCGCCAGAGAGCTGGTCAGGCCGCTTGTCGAGATGCTCGCCGAGCCCGAGGGATGAAAGCAGCTCCCCTGCCCGTTCGCGCATCTGAGGCCGCGCCAGTCGGCCCAGCTTGCGCATTGGGATTTCGACATTTTCGCGCGCCGTGAACTCCGGCAGCAGAAAATGAAACTGGAACACGAAGCCCAGCATCGAAAGCCTGGTCCGCGCGCGCTCCCTTTCATTCATCGGCTCGGTGTCGCGGCCGCCTATCCTCAACGTCCCAGCGGTCGGCCGGTCGAGCAGCCCGAGCAGATAGAGCAATGAGGATTTGCCGGAGCCGGAGGGACCGGTGACGGCGACGAATTCTCTCTCGTCGATCGCGAGCGTGATGTCCTTGACCAGCGTGACGGGAACCGTCTCAGGCAACACGCGCGTCAGTTTCTCGGCCTCGATGAGTGCGCTCATGACGCGCCTCTGATGATCTCGACGGGGTTCAGGCGCGCCGCACGGCGCGCCGGCAGGTAGCCGGCCACTGCCGCCGAGCCCAGCGCGAAAGCCGACGCGATGACGTAGTGCATCAAGCTCCAGGCGATCGGTAGCCGGGTCATCTCCTGGCCGGTCGCGGCGATCTCGAAGCGCACCAGCGACAGCGCATAGGTCATGGAGAAGCCGAGCAGCGCGCCGAGCACGGAGCCGGCAGCGCCGATGGCCACGCCTTCCAGCAGAAAGAGCCGGCGCATGTCGGACTCCGGGAAGCCAAGCGATTTCATGATGGCGATATCGCGCGCCTTCTCATGCGTGATCGTGGAGATGATGTTGTAGATGCCGAAGCCAGCGACCAGCATGATCGCGCCGACGACGGTGTACATGATGACGTTGCGCACGACGAGCGCTTCGAGGATCGATTCATTCGCCTCCTGCCACGCCACGGCTTTGTAGCCCAGTTCGGCCTCGGCACGGTGCGCCACCGCCGGAGCGCGGTTGGGATCGTCGAGCTTGATGCGGATCTCGTTGATGGCGTTCGGCCGCGCGGAGAGGATCTGCGCGTTCTTCAGCAGCACATAGGCCTCACCTTCGTCGCGCGCGGTGGTGCCGGTGTGGAACAGGCCAGCGATCTTGAAGTTGCGCGTCAGCCCCTCGGAGGAGACCGCCGTTATCGTGTCGCCGAACCCGGCGCCGAGTCGGCTCGCCATCGTGTCGCCGATGAGCACGTTATTGCCGCCCGCGGCAAGTGCCGAAAAGCTGCCTTCGACGAAGTCTCCGACGATCGGCGACACGCCGGACTCGCGCTCCGGTTCGATCCCAATGATCGCCGCGCCCACTTCGCGGCTGGAATAGCGGATCACACCTTGCGTTTTGAGGCTTGCCGCGAACCGGCCGGGAAGCCAGCTCTCGAGCCAGGAGGTCGCGGCGGTCGGATTGATGATGCCGCGGCGATCGTCGCGCGGCCTGAGCCCGGAGATCGCAACTGTCGCGAAGGCATCCTCGGCTGGCTGTCGGCGAGCGGTGCGCTGCTCGTCGGTGATGTCGACATGCGGCATCGTGTCGACGAGCTGCCTGACGAAATCGTCCTGCCCGCCCTGCATCAGCGCCGCCATGGCGATGGAGAATCCGACACCGACCGCAACGCCGATCACGGCAACCAGCGTCTGGCGACCGCGGCCGGCGATATGCGTGATGGCGATGTCGAAGATGAGCGGCATCGTAGCTTTATCTCTCCTGAGCGGCGGTGATGCTTACGCGCCCTCCATCGGCCAGATCGGCGGGATAGGGCGAGATGACGCGAGCCTTCTCGTCGACACCAACCTTCCCGTCGGCACCCGACAGAACCTCGACGCCATTGGTGCCGCGAATGCCCGTTCGGATTTCACGCCGCGAGGCCTTGTCGCCTTCGACTACGAACACCTTGTTCCCATCCATCGCAGCGGACGGGATCAACAGGGCATTTTTCGCAACGCGGATGACGATGTTCACGTCGGTCGACATGCCTATACGAAGCGGCGTGTCGTCCGGCAGGCGGAAACGGACGCGATAGGTCTTCGTCACCGGATCGCCCTTGGGCGTGATGCTGTCGACCACCGCTTCCAGGTTCTGCCTGAGAAACGCATCGGATTTAAGCAGCGCGCGCTGGCCGACCTCGACCCGGGGTATGTCCTCCTCGTTGACCTCGGCGACCACCAGGAGTGGCTTGGGCTCGCCGACCCAGAACAACACCGTGCCGAGCTCGGCGACTTCACCCACCTCGCCGTCCTGCCTGAGCACGACACCGGCGCTCGGCGCACGTAAGACGTAGGTGTCGAGTCGCGCTTTCTGTCCGGCAACCAGCGCCTCGATCTGGCCGAGCTCGCTCTGCGCACGATCGAGCGCCTGCTGGCTCGCCGCACGCCTTTCAGCAAGCACCGTCAGCCGCCGAAGCTCTTCCTGGGCAAGCGCCTGGCGCGCTTCGAGCTCGCCAAGCACGGCCCGGGCTTCGCTGTCGTCGAGCTTGGCGAGCACGTCGCCTTGTGCAACCCTCGACCCCTCGCAATTACATTGCTCGACGATCCTCTCGCGGACCACGGGAGTGACCTTGGCCCAGGTTTGCGGCTCGACGGAGCCACTCGCGTAAACGATTTCCGCCGCGTCGCCGCGTTGTGGCGTCACGACCGAAACCTTGGCCGGCTGCCACAGATACCAAGCGCCGACAGCGGCAGCCGCCGCGACAAAAACGATGCCAACAGTCCAGCGTAGCCGTCGCAAGAAACTCTCCCTCCATCATCGAATCCGAACGTAGGGCGATAGCAGACATAGCACTAGACCGACCGTCGGTCTATAAAAGTTGCATAAAGATACGGTTCGTGCTCCTCTTGCCCCAACCTGTACTTTGCGAGGTCGATTTTGCCCCGAGTGATAAAGCCGCCGGAGATACGATCCGCCGAACTCCTCGACTGTGCCCAGCGGCTGTTCTTCGAGCAAGGCTACGACAGCACGACGGTGAACGACATCATCCGCGAGGCCGGCCTGTCGAAGGGCGCGTTCTACCACTATTTCGCATCGAAAGAGGCTCTGCTAGAGGCGCTCGCCACACGTCTGGCGCGCGACAGTTTCACCGAGCTGCAACCCGTGCTCAACGATCCCTCACTCGATGGGCTTGGCCGGCTTAATGCGCTCTTTGCCGGTTCGCGGCGGCTGAACGTCGAGCTTGCCCCGCAATTGCGCAAGACATTTTTCGTCCTGTTCCGGCCCGAGAACCTTGCCCTCTTCCATCGGGTCGACCAGGCGGCCAGGGAATTGGCCATGCCGATAATCACCGACCTGCTCGGGAAAGGGAGCGAGGAAGGCATCTTCGACGTGCCCGACCCGGAAGCTTTTGCCGAGATGTTTTTGCAGCTGCGGCTGATCTTTCGGGATGTGATGCACCGCGCCTTGCTGAAGGCCGAGCAGGGCAATATCGACGAAGCGGCGCGGCTGCTCGACGACCGGCTGCGGCTCTATGGCATCGCAATCGACCGGCTTTTGAAGCTACCCGATGGAACGATAGAAGCGGCGCAACCCGGGTTTGCCCGGGCTTTCCTCGAATCAGGTCCGTGATCCGCCGAGCCCGCCAGGCCGCGGAGCAGCAATTCACCGCTTCGGTAGATCGGACCCACCCCGACCCAGCGACTCCTCGTACTGCCGTGGAGAGGGCTTTGCCGATGCTGTTCAAATCACGTCAGTGAAAGACCTACACTCGCATTCTCTTCCGGCGTCGCGTTCCAGTAGCCGTATGCCGCGGCAGTCTTCAGGAAATGCTGGACCGCTTCGGCTGAGGGAGGATCCGAATGCCTGCTTTCCCCGGCGGTCGGCTTTCCGACTTCCCGGAAGAACCGGCCTATCCTTGACGTGCTGACGAGGATCATCACGGCCGCCTCAGTCGACAGGTTTCGAAAGGCGTGCTTCGCCCCGCCCGGCACATGGAAAATGTCGCCCGGCCGGATCGATACCCAGACGAAGCCTTTCGGCGACTGCGAAAGCCCTTCGATCTCGCCGGAAATCTGGATGAAGGTCTCCGGGTCGGCGTGGCTGTGCAGCGGCACGGTAACACCCGGCGGGATGGTGCCGCGCATGACGCAAGGCTCGCCGTCGCGCGGCGCTGTAAGAAACTGGACCACAGGGCCCAGCATGTCGAGCGTCTCGACATTGCGAGGGTCGACGAGATGCGCCGCGCGCTCGCTGATGGCAGTGTCGAGCATCCGATATCTCTCTTTGGTTCGTTATCCCGGCGTATTTGCCCATGCGCCGACAAAGGGCGGCAGCATGATGCACATCTGCTGTTCGACAGCCTCGTTGCGCAGTCGCTCGGCGAGCGTGTCGACCTTCATTTCGGCAGCGGTCGCGGCACCGACGGCCTCGGCCATCGGCAACAGGCTACGCAAGGTGCCCGCGATATAGTCGTAGATCGGCGAGTCAGGCCCGCTGCCGGCGAGGCCGGCGGAATTCAGCTGCGGCGCAGGCAGCCCTGCGCCGGCGAAGACCATGGGCAGCCTGCCACCCATGTCGACCTCGAAACCCGCCCGCTCGATCGTCTCGATGATCCAGCCGCGGCATTTGCTGAACAGCGGCGCCTCTGGAAAACTGCGGGCGAGCGGCATCGCCATTTCCTGGAAGGCGATGAGGCCGCCCGGCCGAAGAAACCCGGCAAGCCTGCGCAGGGTTGCAGCCGGGTCGGGCAGATACATCAGGACCAGCCTGCCGATCACCGCATCGAAGGTCTCGTCGCGCGAGAATTTATCAAGCTCGCCCACAGTGAAGCGTGTCCAGTAACACTGGCCGGATTCGGTGGCGCGCCGCTCGGCAATGTCTACAGCCTCTGCCGAGCGATCGACGCCGAGCACCCTTCCGGTCGGTCCGACCAGCTTCCCGGCCAGCAAGGAGACGTCGCCGACGCCGCACCCGATGTCGAGCACGCGCATGCCCGGTCCTATCCCCGCGCTGCGCAGGACATGCTCCGTAAGGTCGTGAATGAGCGCTCCCTGCAGCTCCAGGCGCTTGAATTCACCCTCCGTGTAACCCAAGGCATAGGGACGCGGATCCGTGGTGCTCTGATCGCGATCGATCTTCGGCGCGTGTTCGGCAAGCAGATTGTACATCATTTGACTCCATGATTATCTGGATTTGACTCCCGATTATCTGGCCCTCGGCTGCCATATGGCCGCCTGAGCTGGACCGTCACGATCGGAGATCAGTGCTACAAGGTGATTTCCGGAATCGGGAATTGCGTTACGACTGAAACACGCGGCCGTGTCTGACGTACCGCAGAGGCGGAGAACCCTCCGCCGGGCCTTAGGATGCGCCTATGACTTCGGAGCCTGCGGTACGAACACAATGTGCGGTGTCTTCGGCGGACGATCGGGCGGCACATAGTCTGGAACCGGCGTATCGTCTGCCGGCAGCGAAAGCACATATCGGTGTATGGCGCGCAGGTCGGCCTCGGTCATGGCACGCAGGTTGAACCACGGCATAGGGGGGCGCGTCTCGATTGTACGCGCTAACTGTACCCAGTCGTCCTCGTCCATGGTGCGCAAAAGGTAGCGAAGATTGGTTGGATAAGTCGTGCCCCACGGCCCATTGAAGCCGAGAGAGCCGCCGATCAGCCATCGATCCTCGGGGACGTTGCCGGCCTTCTCCAAGTACCCTGGCGTGTGGCAGTCGTTACAGCCGCCAATTTTCACCAGGTATCGACCGTGCTCGATCGAGTCGGCCGCTGTCGCCGAACCCAGCCCATTTCGGTCGAGCATCGCGACTGTGAGCACTCCGCCCAGCCCAAGGGCGGCAATTCCGATGAGAGCCCGTCGTATCATCAGCTTCTCCGGTTTGCTGCCATTTGACGCCGACGAGACCATGATCTTTTCCGAAAACCGGTTTCCATTTTTCAGGGATCATGGTTTGGGCGCAGGAGAAACATCGAACAGCCCGGCTACGGGTTGATTTCAGCCAGGGGGACTTTTGGTTACGTCTGTAACGAAGAAACCCACCCGACCCTGATCAGCCTGAATGCAGATGGCGGGCGAGGCATTTTGCAATGGCGGCCGGCAGCAGCGGCTTCTTGATGACTTCGCTTATGCCGGCTGCCGTCAGTTGACGCGATCGGAGCGGGCGGCCGTAACCGGTCATCAGGACAATTGGAAGGTCCGACCGGATCTCATGCAACTGGCCGGAGAACTCGATGCCTGTCATGTCAGGCATGACCTCGTCCGTCAGCACCAGGTCGAAGCGCTCCGGATCGGTGCGGAATGCATTGAGAGCCGCAGGGCTTCGGTCGAACCCGACGGGCTCGTAGCCAAGCGCGGCGAGCATCTCCTCGGCAAGTTGCATCAGCGGCGTGTCGTCGTCCACGACCAGGATCGTCTCGCCATTGCCATGCTGGATCGGAACCTCGGCGCCCTCGTCCTCGTCCTCGTCCGCATCGGTCGCAGCGGATTCGATCTGCGGAAAATAGACCTCGAAGATCGTGCCTTCGCCAAGTTGGCTCTTCACGTCCACCGCGCCTCTATGCGCCGCGACGATGCCGTGCACCGTCGACAGGCCGAGCCCGGTGCCTTGCCCCGCCGGCTTGGTCGTGAAGAACGGCTCGAAAATACGCTCGAGCGTCGCCTGATCCATGCCGCTGCCGTTGTCCCTGACGGCGAGGCGGAGATGGCGGCCGGCCGGCAGGTTTCCGTGCGAAAGCATCCGCGCCTCCACGAGTTCCGTCGTGTTGAGAGCGACCTCCAATACGCCGCGGTTGTTCATCGCCTGCGCCGCGTTGGTGCCGAGGTTCATCACCACCTGCTGAAGTTCGGTCGGATCGCCCATCATCGCGGCATCCGCGCCTGCAAGATGCGTCTCCACTGAAAGTGTGGCCGGGAACGAGGCGCGCAGCAGGTCGACCGCCTCCGCAACCACGGGCTGCGCCCGCAGCGCGTGGTGCTGCCGCTCGCGGCGACGGCCGAAGGCAAGGATCTGCTCCGTGACGTCCTGCGCCCGCCGGCCGGCCTTCATGATCTGCTGGACGTAGCGCCGCGCGCGAGACTCCTTCAGCAGCACCGCCAGCGCCATCTCGCCATAGCCGAGGACGGCGCCGAGGATGTTGTTGAACTCGTGCGCTATGCCACCGGCGAGTATTCCGATTGCTTCCAGCCGCTGCGACTGGTTGAGCCGCGCCTGCAGCGCCTCGCGTTCACGTTCATTGTGCTCGCGCGCGATGGCATTGGCGAAAATCTCGGCGGCGGTGCGCAGCAGGGCGATGTCGTCGTCGGTCCAACGCTTTTCGTGCGTGACGGTATCGAGAGCCAGAAAACCTAGCCGCTCGCCGGCATGCGACATCGGTATGCACAGCCAGGATTGAAACTGGTGCGCCTGCAGGCATGCCTTCTCCCGCCCTTCAGGAAGCTCGCCGACGCGGGGAACGTCGATGCAGCCTTGCCGCTCGTGGCCCGCCAGCGTCCAGCGTGAAGCGAGCTCGATCATGTCTTTCGACAGGCGGGCCGGCGTGTTCCCGCTCGGACGGCGATAGAAGTAGCCTCCGGAAGATTCCGCATCTTGTGTGCGGCTGACGATAATCTGGGCGCCGTCGAGCCCGGCATGTTCCACCAGGCGCGCGAGGCCCTTGCTGATGCCGGCCCGGATGCGGTCGCGCGGCAGATTGATGAACTGGGTGGAGATCGAGGCGATCAGACCCTCGAATTCCAGCCGCTCGCGCAGGATCCGCGCATTGTGGCGCAGCCGGGCGAACAGATAGACCACATAGCACACGAGAACCAGCACGGCGATGTAGAGCAGCGTCTGAAACCGCGCGGCCCGCGCCGCAGCGCGCCCATGCGCATCGAGATAAAGGTCCTGCAGCGCGCGGGCCAGTTCGCTCGTTGGCGCAGTCTGTAGACGGGCGACGAGGTCGTCGACCGCCGGAAGCCTGGTGACGATAAGCCGGCCGTGGGAGACGAGCGAGTGGACGTCGCTTGGCTGCACGGCATCGACGGACGGCTTGGCCAGCCGGTCGAGCGCAGCGGTCACTGCCCTTGCCGCCTCCGGTTGGGGATCGCTGATGAACCGCGACATTGTGATCATCAGGGCTCCGATCTCGACCGCTCGAAGGCCGTCACCCTCGCTCGTAAGCCGACCGCTCATGTAGTTGAAATAGTTCAGCGAGTTCTGCAGCAGCGCGTTGTCCGACTTGAACGCCTCGACAAGCGTTTCCTCGTCGCGCACCGCGGCGGCGACATCGGCGATCCCCCGGTCGATCTCCGCCCGAACTCCGCCGCTGGCGATGTCCCGGGCGGCTGGCAGCGTCTGCGTCGCAGCGTTCAGGTTCTCGATCGACCGCACAAGCGGATCGTAGCTGCGCAGCAGTCCCGTGCGTGCCCGCAACACATCGCGCTGGAGGGCGGCGTTATAGAGGATGACGGTCCTGAGAGCATCGAGCGTGCGTTCGTGGCGCGCGGCATCAGGAGCCGCGCCCTGCACCAGGAAATAGGTCAGGACGATGAGCAGGCAGGCGACGACCGGCGCCAGGACGCGTAGCGACTTCATTGCTGCAGACGATCGGCTGCGCTGGTCAACGGCTGGCCGCGATACTCGCCCGTCAGCGTCCCGAGGAATTCGACGATAAGATCGGCATCGCGCTGGTCGATCTCCCTGCCGAGCTGGTTCCGCGCCATGATCCTCACTGCCTGTCCAAGCGATGCGGTACGGCCGTCGTGAAAATACGGCGCCGTCACCGCGACGTTGCGCAGGCTGGGAACGCGGAACACATGGCGGTCGCTCTCGGCACCTGTAATGGCGAAACGGCCGAGATCCGCCTGGCTCAAGGTCTTCTGGCCGGCGAAGGGATCCTGGAAGATGCCGAACTTCTGAAACAAATTGCCTCCTACATTGGCGCCTTGATGGCAAGCGATGCAGCCATACGCCTTGAACAGCTGATAGCCATGTTCCTCGTCCGCCGTGATGGCGCCGCGCTCGCCCTTGAGATAGCGGTCGAAACGGGCGTTGGGCGTGATCAGCGAGCGTTGAAAGATGGCTAGGGCGTCGAGCACTTCCGCCTGGCCGGGGGCGGCGCCGTAGACGTCTGCGAATCGCTGCGAATAGTCCGGATCGGAGCGCAATTTCGGCAGCAATTCCTCCCAGCTCGTGTTCATCAGCCTGTCATCGAGCAAGGCTGCCTCGTTCTGCTCCTCGAGAGTGCGGAAATTGCCACGCCAGTTCAGCCGGAAATCGAGCGTTGCGTTGAAGACCGTCGGCGTGTTGAAGTCGAGCGGCTCGCCATCCGCCGCCGTGGAACGAGCCCTGCCGTCGTCGCCGCTGAGATCGAGCCTGTGGCAGCCGCTGCAGGCGATGACATCGTCATGTGACAGCCGGACATCGTTGAACAGGCTCTCGCCAAGTGCGATCTTCGCCTGGTCGGAAGGACCAATGCCCACTATCGGAGCAATCGGCTCGCCGATCGGAGGGGCCGGCTGATTAACCAAGGCCAACGCAAATGGTGCCGCCGCTGCCAGGCAAAGCGGAACAAAAAGCCCCGCACGAACCTTACCAATCTGCTCATGCGCCATCGAGTGAGCCTGTGGTATCCGATCACGAAGATCATCGGCGCTTACCAACAAATCGCCGAAAATCAACGGTAAGTCCAATAAAGCAACGGCTCGGTCATGGGTTCCATACGTGCGGACGGTCTGAGATGTCAGTCGAACAGAACACTCGCTACAAAGAGCAGTCGAAAGGCAGAATCGAACAGGCAGTGACGCCGAAGCATATTCTTGTCGTCGATGACGACCCCGAAATCCGCGAAATGCTCACCAATTACCTGGAGAGCGAGAACTTCAGGGTCAGCGCTGTCACCGACAGCCGGTCCATGTCGCGTGTCCTCAATGAAAGACCGGTAGACCTGATGATCCTCGACATGCGGCTTGCCGATGAGGACGGGTTTGAAATCATGCGGCAACTCGGCAGTCCGCCAGAAGCTCCCATCATCATTATCACCGGCCACAGGCGCGACGAAGTGGATCGCGTCGTTGGATTGGAACTCGGAGCCGACGACTACATCACCAAGCCCTTCAGCCTCAGGGAACTGCTTGCGCGCGTTCGCGCCGTGCTGCGGCGATCGGGGTCAACGCGCCAGAATTCGCGGGGCAAGAAGCACAAACGCTACCGCTTTGCCGGCTGGGAGCTCGACATGCGGATGCGGCGCCTGAAATCGCCCGCGGGCGAAACAACGCCGCTGACCGCGGGGGAGTTCAACCTGCTGGCAGCGTTCCTGCAATCGCCGCAGCAGATCCTGAGCCGCGAGCAGCTTCTCGCTGCCAGCAGGATTCACGACGAAGAGGTGTTTGACCGCAGTATCGACGTGCAAATACTGCGACTGCGCCGCAAGCTCGAGGTCAACCCGAGCGAGCCGAAGCTCGTTGTCACCGAGCGGGGCGCTGGCTACCTGTTCGCTGCCTCGGTTGAGGTGCTGTGACTTTGCCGTAGGCCACGTTCACGGCGGGGCGCAAATATGAAGGTTCATCGCCTTAGCGCATGCACGCTATCAATATTTTCGCCGCCCATCGGCAGCGCCATGTCGTCGTCGAGCAAGCGCGTGATGCGGGCGAAGCCGGCAAAGGCCTTCCTTGCTTGCTCTGCCGACATCCGGCCCGCCAGAGCCGCGGAGCAGCAATTCACCGCGCATTGGTAGACTGGCCCCCGACGGCCTATTGGCCATTTACGCAAGAACCCCATCGCTTCGGCTACGCTATAAATTTCTTCGACAGGGCTTTCCTGCCCGCGCGAAATCCGCACAGGCGTAAAGAATTGCAGGCGATCCATCGTTTCCTCCCGGTCGATCGCTATGTGCTTGATCGAACCTTTAAACTCACGGCTGGCCATTTGGATTCCGGCAAACAGAGCCCGGTGAAAAAAGAGGTCGGGCTAAAATGAAGTCTCTCACATCGTTCGACCGAAATCGAATCACCAAACATGACAAACATGCGACGAACCGTTGCGCAGCGCCGATAAGCGCGATTCTCATTGAATATCTTTAAGGTCAAAGCCGGCAAATCAATCGGTTGCCGGTTCTCCAGCGTCAGGCTTAACCTGCGTAGTCAACGCGTGGAGGCGCGCGGCAACCAAGGGGAGGACATCGCAATGACCATACAAGGCGCATCACCCGACCTATACAACGAAGATCTCGCTCCGGCGAAGGTTCGAAACTGGGGACCGTTCTCGATCTTCAACGTCTGGACGTCGGACGTCCACAGTCTCTGGGGCTACTATCTGGCGGCAAGCCTGTTCCTGTTCTGCGGTGGCTTCGTCAACTTCATCATCGCCATCGGCATCGGTTCGCTGATCATCTACGTGCTGATGAACATGGTCGGCTATGCCGGCGTGAAGACCGGAGTGCCCTACCCCGTGCTTGCCCGCGCATCCTTCGGCATCTGGGGCGCCAACATACCAGCGCTGGTGCGCGCCATCGTCGCCTGCTTCTGGTACGGCGCGCAGACGGCGGCCGCGTCCGGCGCGATCGTGGCGTTGCTGATCCGATCGCAGTGGTTCGCCGATTTCAACCAGAACACGCATTTCCTCGGGCACACGGGCCTGGAGGTGATCTGCTTCGCGGTGATCTGGGCACTGCAGCTGCTGATCATCCAGAAAGGCATGGAAACGGTGCGCCGCTTCCAGGACTGGGCCGGACCGGCGGTATGGGTGATGATGCTGATCCTGGCGATCTATCTCTGCGTCAAATCCGGGACTTTTGCCTTCACCAGCGACATCCCGATGGACGTGCTGCTCGACAAGACCAAGGACGCTGGCGTGCCCGGCACGCCGGGCTCATGGACCTCGCTGTTCGCGGTGGCGGCGATCTGGGTGACCTATTTCTCGGCGCTCTATCTCAACTTCTGCGATTTCGCCCGCTATGCGCCGGACAAGGCGTCGCTGCGCAAGGGCAATATCTGGGGCCTGCCGGTCAACCTTATCCTGTTCTCGCTGGTCGCCGGCGTCACCACGATTGCCGCCTTCGACGTCTATGGCGAGGTGCTGCTGCATCCAGACCAGATATCGGCCAAGTTCGACAGCTGGTTCCTGGCGGCGCTCGCCGCCTTGACCTTCGCCGTGGCGACGCTCGGCATCAACGTGGTGGCAAACTTCGTGTCGCCGGCATTCGATTTTTCCAACGTCTTTCCACGGCAGATCGACTTCAAGAAGGGCGGCTATATCGCGGCGTTGATCGCGCTGGTGCTCTATCCCTTCGCGCCATGGGAAGGCAGCGCCGCTTCCTTCGTCAACATCATCGGTGCGACGATGGGGCCGATCTTCGGTGTCATGATGGTCGACTATTACCTGATCCGGAAGGGCGAGGTCGACGTTGAGGCCCTCTACAGGGAAGACGGCGAGTTCCGCTTCCAGGGCGGCTGGCACGTCAACGCCTTCGTCGCCGCCGGCATCGGCGCGATCTTCGCCTCGGTCCTGCCGAACTTCACCAACTGGCTGCCGTCGTGGTGGGGCGTCTATGGCTGGTTCTTCGGCGTGGCCATCGCCGGCGCCATCTATTACGTGCTGCGTACGATGGCACTGGGCGCCAGGGCCAGGATGGCAAAGGCCTGAGCGGTTTCTGCCTTCTCCCCTTGTGGGAGAAGGTGGATCGGCGCGCAGCGCCGAGACGGTTGAGGGGTGTTCCAGCGGAGTGAGACGTTGGCGTTCCCTGGAACACCCCTCATCCGTCGCCTTCGGCGACACCTTCTCCCACAAGGGGAGAAGGGAAAGCGCCTATCCGCCAACCATCTCCGCCAATTTGCGGACTGTGTTCCAGTTGCGCGAGGTGCCGACGCCGAGACGCTTATGGCCGGTCGCCGCAAGCAAACGCGAACTTGGCGTCTCGCGCGAAAAGACGATCCAGATGTCACCGCCGACCGCCTGCACCCTTTCATCCTTGCCGATATAGGCCTCTAGTGCCGCGACGGCTTCCGCCGGAACGGGCTTTCGCATAACGCGCACCGCCACCTGATCCGCGGCGGCAGCCGACTCGGCGGGAAACGGATTGCCGGCAGCAAGCCTCAACCAGTCATCCGCGCGGCGCACGATGATATCGACGTGACGGCCGAAGGTTGTCTCGAACGCTGCTTCGAGCCGCCCTTCCAGCACTGCAATTTCTGCTTCTTGCGCCTCGAAGACCAGATTGCCGGTCGCCACCAGTGTGCGCGGGTTGTTCAGCGCCAAGCCTTCCGCCATGGCCTTGAGATCGGACATGACGACCCGGCGTCCCTCGCCCAGGACGATGCTGTAAAGCAGCGCGACATAGGTTTCCATGGTGGCCCGTCGGCCTTTTAGACCAGGCGGCTCTGTTCCACCGCCGCTTCGATGAAGCTGGCAAACAGTGGATGCGGGTCGAGCGGCCGGCTTTTCAGCTCGGGATGATACTGCACGCCGATGAACCAGGGATGGTCAGGGTATTCGACCGTCTCCGGCAGCACGCCGTCCGGCGACATGCCGGCAAAGACCAGGCCGCAATCCTCGAGCCGCTCCTTGTAGTCGACATTGACTTCGTAGCGGTGGCGGTGGCGCTCGGAAATCTGCGTGTCACCATAGATGTCGGCGATTTTCGAGCCCTTGGCGAGGTCCGCCTGATAGGCACCGAGCCGCATGGTGCCGCCGAGGTCGCCGGTTTCCCTGCGCTTCTCCAGCATGTTGCCCTTCAGCCATTCGGTCATCAGGCCGACGACCGGTTCCTCGGTCGGACCGAATTCGGTCGACGAGGCATGCTCGACGCCGGCCAGCGAACGCGCTGCCTCGATGCAGGCCATCTGCATGCCGAAGCATATGCCGAAATACGGCACTTTTCGCTCGCGGGCGAACTTTGCCGCCAGGATCTTGCCTTCCGCGCCGCGCTCGCCAAAGCCGCCGGGGACCAGAATGCCATGGACCTTCTCCAGCCACGGCGCCGGATCTTCCTTCTCGAATATCTCGCTCTCTATCCAGTCGAGCTTGACCTTGACGCGGTTGGCAAGACCGCCATGCGACAGCGCCTCGATCAGCGATTTGTAAGCGTCCTTGAGACCGGTGTATTTGCCGACGACGGCGATGGTCACCTCGCCTTCCGGATTGTGGATGCGCTTCGACACCGCTTGCCAGGGCTCCATACGCGGCTTCGGCGCCGGATCTATGCCGAAAGCGGCCAGCACTTCCGAATCCAACCCTTCATTGTGATAGGCCATCGGCACGTCGTAGATGTGCGGCACGTCGAGTGCCTGGATGACTGCACTTTCGCGCACGTTGCAGAACAGCGACAGTTTACGGCGCTCTTCCCTAGGGATGGGACGGTCGGCGCGGACCAGCAGGATGTCGGGCGCGATGCCGATGCCGCGCAATTCCTTGACCGAATGCTGGGTCGGCTTGGTCTTCAATTCGCCCGCCGTCGGGATGTAGGGCATAAGCGTCAGATGCACATAGACGGCGTTGTTGCGCGGCAGGTCGTTACCGAGCTGGCGGATCGCCTCCAGGAACGGCATCGCCTCGATGTCGCCGACGGTGCCGCCGATCTCGCACAGGACGAAGTCGTAATCGTCATTGCCGTTGAGGACGAAATTCTTGATCTCGTCGGTAACGTGCGGAATGACCTGCACCGTGGCGCCGAGATAGTCGCCGCGCCGCTCCCGCTCGATGATGTTCTTGTAGATGCGGCCGGTGGTGATGTTGTCCTGCTGGTTGGCCGAGCGACCGGTGAAGCGCTCATAATGGCCAAGATCGAGATCGGTCTCGGCGCCGTCATCGGTCACGAAGACCTCGCCATGCTGGTATGGCGACATCGTGCCGGGATCGACATTGAGATAGGGATCGAGCTTCTTTATGCGCGCGCGATAGCCTCGCGCCTGCAAGAGGGCCCCAAGGGCCGCTGCGGCGATGCCTTTTCCGAGTGAGGAGACCACGCCGCCTGTGATGAATACATATCGCGCCATGGGAGTCATCGCTTAACGCGGCCGAATTGATTCCGCCAGAGAAAAAACCGCCGCGAAGGCTTTTTCCCAAGAAGGCGCTGTGGTGATGGATGAGCAAAACAAAAGGGCCGGCGAGGCCGGCCCTTTCGGCAGTATGGGTTAATACGTCAGATGATGACGACCTTGGTGCCGACTTTCACCCTGCGGTAAAGGTCCATGACGTGCTCGTTGATCATGCGGAAGCAGCCATTGGAGGCGCTCGTTCCGATCGACTGCGGCGCGATGGTGCCGTGAATGCGCAGATGCGTGTCCTTCTTGCCTTCGTAGAGATAGATGGCGCGCGCGCCGAGCGGATTGTCGCCGCCGCCGGGCATGCCGTCCTTGTACCGGCCATAATTCTTCGGTTCGCGCTTCTGCATGTCGAGCGTCGGGATCCAGCGCGGCCATTCCTGCTTATCGCCGACCGCGACCGTGCCCTTGAACTGCAGGCCGTCACGGCCGACGGCGATGGCGTAGCGGCGGGCCGTCGACGAGGACTCGACGAGATAGAGGCGGCGCGCGCTCGTATCGATGACGATGGTGCCGGGATTGTAGCCGGTGAACTCCACGCTCTGCGGCACGAACTCCGGCTTTACCGTGAACTGTTTCTTGGCTTCCTTCCTGGCGAGTACGGCATCAAGAGCGCGCGTCTCGGGGAGCAGCGACATCGAAGAGGACGAGGCGGTGCCGCCGAACAGACCGGCAAAGAGCCCGACGTTCTGCGGCTTCTGTCCGACTGGCTCGCTGCGCAATTCGCCGTTGTTGCGGACCAGCGCGACGTTCATGGCCTCGGCGGAAACTGGTTCGGCCGACTGGATCGGCGCGATGGGTTGAACCGGTTCGATGATCTTGACGGTCTTCTTCTTAGCCGGCTTGGCGTCGGCCAGCTGGGCAGGTTTATCTTTCTTGGCAAGGCCCTTCTTGGCAAGAAATGCCTGCCGTTCCGCGTCGGCCTTGGCTTTGGCCGCCTCCCGCATCGCCAGCTTCCTGGCTTCGACCGCCTTGGCTCGAGCGGCCTCCTTGTCGGCCGCGATCTTGGCTTCGAGCTTGCTGATCTGGGCAAGATCGTCCGAGGTCGGTTTTTTCTTCTTCTTGAGGAGTCTTAGTTGTGCCGAGTCGCTTTTGGCGGCGACGTTGACGACGTCAGTTGTCACTGCGGCTTTAGAGGCCGAATTGCCCGCCGGCATAGCCGCGTAAGCGGGCGCACCAAGGCTGAGCACGGCACAAAGGCCGGCTAAAATGAAGCTGCGAAGCTGCATGGCGAAGATCCGATCGTTCAATGCTTGTTGCCCACGGCGTCGCCCGGCGTCCCCCAAGGACCCCGAAAGTGCCGCGCGCAATCTATAATCGATTAAGCGGAGACGCCTCAAGCGCCCTGTCGTGCCGTGCCCGGTCGAATCGTCGTGATCGTGCGGCATTTGCCGCGACTGTGTTCAAACAACAACAGATCGCGGCGCCGGACGCCTGCCGATTACTGGTTTGGGACCTGCGGCGTTACTGGCAGGGTGACGCCGTTTGTGGCCGGCGGTGTGGTCGAACCCGCTGCAGGCGGCGCGGCGGGAGCCGGAGCTGCGGCATCATTGCCGGAAGGTGGCGTTGGTGCCGTGTTGCCGGAAGGTGCCGTGTTGCCGGAAGGCGGCGTCGGCGCCGTGGTGCCAGGCAACTGGTTGAGCACGCCACCACCCGCGCCGTTCGCCGCCGGCACGCGATCGAGAATATCGATCGGCTTCTCGCCGTAACGGGCGATGATCGACAGCGTCAGCGAGGTGGCGAAGAAAGCCGCGGCCAGGATCGCCGTCGCCCGCGTCAGCGCGTTGGCGGCGCCGCGCGCGGTCATGAAGCCCGATCCGCCGCCGATGCCGAGGCCGCCGCCTTCGGAGCGCTGCAGCAGCACCACACCGACAAGAGCGAGCACGACCATGAGGTGGACGACGATTAGTACGGTTTCCATAGTTTATCCTGGCAAAGCCTTGCGCGGCCGTGGATACGACCGGTGATTTGGAGGCGGCTCAATACAATGCTTTGACGGCATTTCCAAGCCCGTGGCCGGAATATGGGAAGCAATGCGCCCTTTGCAACGATTTCCGCTGCGGCATGGCCTATCCGAGGTGCCCGACAGGATCTGGCTGCTACGAGATATTTCGATAGGCTTCGGCGATGCCGAGAAAGTCCGCCGCCTTCAGACTGGCGCCGCCGACCAGCGCGCCGTCGACATTTTTCACGCCAAGCAGTTCGACGGCGTTCGACGGCTTGACCGAGCCGCCATAGAGGATACGCATCTTCGCCGCTGCACTGCCAAGCTTTTCCGACAGTTTTTCGCGAATATGCGCATGCGCCTCCGTAACGTCGGCGGCGGTCGGCGTCAGCCCCGTGCCGATCGCCCATACCGGCTCGTAGGCGATGACGGTATTCGACGCCGTGGCGTTGGGCGGCACCGAGCCGGCGATCTGGCGCGACAGCACGTCGAGTGTAGCGCCAGCTTCGCGTTCGGCTCTCGTCTCGCCGATGCAGATGATGGCCACCAGCCCGGCCCGCCACGCAGCGGACGCCTTGGCCTGAACGATCGCGTCGTCCTCGTTGTTATCGGCGCGGCGTTCGGAATGACCGACGATGACGTGGCTGGCGCCCGCATCTTTCAGCATCTCGGCCGAAATGCAGCCGGTATGGGCGCCGCTCTCCTTAGTGTGGCAATCCTCGCCGCCGGCCCGGACCGGCGTGCGCGACAAAATCTCTGCGGCGTGCGCAAGCAGCGTCGCCGGAACGCAGACCAGCGCTTCGGTCTCCGCATCGAGCCCACTCATGAAGCCGTTGCCGATCATCCTGAGTTCATTGAGCGAGGCGCTGGTGCCGTTCATTTTCCAGTTGCCTGCGACCAGCGGGCGGATTCCTGGCGTCATGGGATTTGTTTCTCCGGGCAACATTCGGCTGCGTCCTCACTACCAAACTCAGCCCACAAAGCAATCGACAGTGGGCCGGAAGGACGCTATTGCGCTTGTTTCAGACTCGGCGCATGCGAAAATGCGCAAAAAATCGGAAGTGACATGCTTGGTATCTTGAGAAGCGCGGCGGGGACCTGGGTGGCGAAGGCGCTGCTAATATTGTTGGTGTTGAGCTTCGCCGTCTGGGGCATTTCGGGACAGCTTCTGGGTGGTTTTGCAGGCCACGACGCGGTTATCACGGCCGGAGGCACCAAAGTATCGATCAACGAGTATCGTCTCGCCTATGATCGCCAGATCAGCGTGATGTCGCAGCAATTCGGCCAGCGCATCAGCCGCGAGCAGGCGACGGCGCTCGGCCTGGACAACCAGGTGCTGGCGCAACTCGTGTCGGGTGCAGTGCTCGATGAGCAGGCCCGCAAGCTCGGGCTTGGGCTGTCCAAGGACCGCCTGGCCCAACTCACGCATGAGGACCCGGCCTTCAAGGGCCCCGGCGGCACCTTCGACAGAAGGACTTTCGAATACATACTGCAACAGGTCGGCATGCGGCCTGAAGACTATCTCAAGAATCGCGCCCAGGTGGCTGTGCGCCAGCAGATCGTCGAGGCGGTTTCGGACGGTCTCAAGACCCCGGATACCTTCTTGAAGGCGGTCGCGCTCTATCGTGGCGAAGACCGCACCATCGACTACCTGCCTTTACCGAAATCGCTGGTCGAGCCGATTGAAGCGCCGTCCGACAGCGTGCTTTCGACCTATTTCGAGGAAAACAAGAAGACCTATGCGGCGCCTGAATACCGCAAATTCTCCTATGTCAGGCTCGAGCCGCAAGACATTATGGATCTGAGTGCCGTGACCGACCAACAGGTCAGCGACGCCTACAACAAGAACAAGGGGCGCTACACTACGCCGGAAACGCGCACCATCGAACAGCTCGTGTTCAAGACGCCTGATGCCGCCAAGGCCGCGCTCGATTCACTCAAGACCGGCGCGACCTTCGACAAGATCGTTGCCGCCGAAGGCAAGACGCAAGCCGACACGCTGCTTGGCACGCTGCCCAAGGACAAGATTGCCGACAAGGCGGTGGCCGACGCCGCCTTCGCGCTCAACGCCAACGAGATCAGCCCGGTCGTTCAGGGCGCCTTTGGTGCGGTGCTGCTGCGCGTCACCGACATCAAGCCCGAAGTGGTGAAGCCGCTGGCCGAAGTGTCCGCCGAGATCCGCAAGGATCTGGCGTTGAGCGAGGCAAGCCGCATTCTGCTGGACGTGCATGACAACTACGAAGACATGCGCGCTTCGGGCAGCACGCTTACGCAAGCTGCCGAAAAACTGAAGCTGAAGGTCGTCACTATCGATGCGATCGATCGCACCGGCCAGAGGCCGGACGGCACCATCGTCAACGACCTGCCGGAATCGCCGGAGCTTATCAAGGCGGTGTTCGACGCCGAACCCGGCACCGAGAAGCCCGACCTCACCACCGCCGGCAACGGCTTCGTGTTCTACGAGGTGGATTCGATCACGCCGGCCCGCGACCGCACGCTGGATGAAGTCCACCAGAAGGTAGTGGCCGACTGGACGGCGGCGGAAACGACCAAGCGGCTCACCGCAAAAGCGGTCGAACTCGAAAAGCGTCTCAAGGCCGGCACCACGCTCGATGTAATCGCAAGCGAGCTCAAGCTCGAGAAGCAGACCAAGCGCGGCGTCAAGCGCGAGGCGGACGACGTCGATTTCGGCAAGGAAGGGGCGGCAGCGATGTTCGGCGAAGGCGAAGGCGGGACCGGGTTGATCCCCTCGCCCACCGGCGACGGACAGATCCTGTTCAAGATTGCCGAAGTCTTCGAGCCTGCCGGAGCCGACGCCAGCTCGGTGCCGGACGACGCGCAGAAATCCTTCACATCCGGCATGTCCGACGACCTGCTCGACCAGTTGGTGGCGCAGTTGCAGACGCAATACGACGTTCGTATCGATCAGACAGCCGTTGCCCAAGCCCTGACCAGATGAGCGCGCTCAAGACCCATATCGCAAAGGTCGCCGCAGGCACCGCCCTTTCCTTCGAGGAGGCGCGCGAGGCCTTCGACATCATCATGTCGGGCGACGCTACGCCCGGCCAGATCGGCGGCTTCCTGATGGCGCTGCGGGTGCGCGGCGAGACGGTGAGCGAGATTTCCGGCGCCGTCGCCACGATGCGCGCCAAGATGCTGCGTGTCGATGCGCCCGCTGACGCCATCGACATCGTCGGCACCGGCGGCGACAATTCGCACAGCGTCAACATCTCGACCGCTTCCGCCTTCGTCGTCGCCGCTTGTGGCGTGCCGGTGGCTAAGCACGGCAATCGCGGACTGTCCTCGCAGACCGGCGCCGCCGACGTGCTGACCGCGCTCGGCGTCAAGATCGATATCCCGCCGGAAACGATCAGCCGCTGCATCCACGATGCAGGCGTCGGCTTCATGTTCGCGCCGGCGCATCATCCGGCGATGAAGCATGTCGGCCCGACCCGCGTCGAGCTCGGCACCCGCACCATCTTCAACCTGCTTGGCCCGCTCTCCAATCCGGCTGGTGTCAGCAGGCAGATGGTTGGCGTCTTTTTGCCGGAATGGATCATGCCGGTGGCCGAGACGCTGAAGGCATTGGGCGCCGAACACGCCTGGGTCGCCCATGGCGACGGCTATGACGAAATCACCACCACTGGCGAAACCCAAGTGGCCGAGCTGGTCGGCGGTGAGATCCGCACCTTTACGCTAACCCCGGAAGCAGTCGGGCTGAAGCGGCACACCAAGGACGAGTTGCGCGGCGGCGACGCCGCCTATAACGCCCAGGCGCTACGCGACATGCTGGGCGGCGCCGCCGGCGCCTTTCGTGATACGGTGCTGATGAACGCCGGCGCCGGACTGGTGGTGGCTGGCAAGGCGACGATGCTTGCCGACGGCATGGCGACGGCGGCGCAAGCCATCGACAGCGGCCGGGCGCTGCAAGTGCTCGACCGGCTGGTCGAGATTTCGAACGGATAGAGCCGTGTCTGATATCCTGCGCAAGATCGAAGCCTACAAGCGCGACGAGATCGCGGCGGCGAAGGCGCGCGTGCCGCTTGCCGAGATCAAGGCGCGGGCGAAAGACACCGATGCGCCGCGCGGCTTTCTCTCGGCCCTTGAAGCCAAGCGCAAATCCGGCAGCTTCACGCTGATCGCCGAGATCAAGAAGGCGAGCCCTTCCAAGGGGCTGATCCGAGCCGATTTCGATCCGCCGGCACTGGCCAGGGCCTATGCGAAAGGTGGCGCCGCCTGCCTCTCGGTGCTGACCGACGCGCCGTCCTTCCAGGGCGCGCCTGAATTCCTCACCGATGCGCGCAGTGCCGTGACATTGCCCGCCTTGCGCAAGGATTTTCTGTTCGAGCCTTATCAGGTGTTCGAAGCCCGTGCGTGGGGCGCTGACGCCATCCTGATCATCATGGCGAGCGTCGATGACGCCGTGGCCAGGGAGCTCGAAATGACGGCTTTCGAGCTCGGCATGGACGCGCTGGTCGAGGTGCATGACGAAGCCGAGACGGAACGCGCGCTGAAACTGTCGTCACGGCTGATCGGCATCAACAACCGCAACCTCCGGACGTTCGAAACCAGTCTCGATACTTCGGAGCGGCTCGCGACGATGGTGCCGGCCGACCGCCTGCTGGTCAGCGAGAGCGGTATTTTCTCGCACGAAGATTGCCGCAGGCTGGAAAAAAGCGACATCGGCACCTTCCTCGTCGGCGAGAGCCTGATGCGGCAACAGGACGTGGCCGCCGCAACGCACCTGCTTTTGACGGGCAAGGCGCCGGCTCATGCATCGGCCCGAAAATCGGAATCGATTTTCGGAGAGCACGATGCATAAATCCAAAGTGTTAGAGCGTGCTATGTGCGTCCAAACGGACGCACGTCGTTCTAAGGCCGTCTGACGATGACGGCTGCCCTCACCCATCTTGGCGCGAAAGGCGAAGCCAATATGGTCGATGTCGGCGACAAGGCGGAAACGACCCGCACGGCGATCGCCGAAGGTCTTGTCTCGATGCGGCCAGAAACGCTGAAGATGATCCTCGACGGCGATGCCAAGAAAGGCGACGTGCTGGGCACGGCGCGCATCGCCGGCATCATGGCGGCCAAGAGGACGCATGAGCTGATCCCGCTCTGTCACCCGCTGCTGTTGACCAAGATATCCGTCGACATCGAACCGGACGCGACGCTGCCTGGCCTGAAGGTCACGGCGCTGGCCCGCGTCACCGGCAAGACCGGCGTCGAGATGGAGGCGCTGACCGCCGTCTCGGTCGCTTGCCTGACCATCTACGACATGGCTAAGGCGGTCGACCGCGCCATGGTGATCTCCGGCATCAGGCTGGTGGAAAAGACCGGCGGCAAATCCGGCGTCTACAAAGTAGGCGCCCAAGGGGCAGGCCAATAATGGCGCTGCTTCCGGTTGCCGACGCGCTCGAGCGCCTGCTTGAAGATGCTGCGCCCTTGCAAGCTGAAAGCGTCACCCTGATGGACGCCGCCGACCGGATACTGGCGGACCCGCTCACGGCGCTCCGCACCCAGCCGCCCTTCAACGCGTCCGCCATGGACGGCTATGCCGTGCGGGCCGAGGATGTCGCCTCCGCGCCGGCAACACTTGCGGTGATCGGCATGGCGCCGGCCGGACGCGGCTTTGCCGGAACAGTCGGCCCGGCGCAGGCCGTGCGCATCTTCACCGGCGCGCCGCTTCCCGCAGGCGCTGACACCATCGTCATCCAGGAGAATGTCCGCGACCTCGGCGGCGGCAGCATCGAAGTGACCGCGTCGACGGTTGAAGGCCGCAACATCCGCTGCCTCGGGCTCGATTTCTCGAAGGGCGACGTTCTGCTGGAGAAAGGCCGCCTGCTTGATCCGGCGGCGTTGTCGCTGGCGGCGTCGGCCAACCATCCGCAGGTCAGCGTGGTGAAACGGCCGCTGGTCGCCATCATCGCCACCGGCGACGAATTGCTGCCGCCAGGCAGCGACCTTGGCCCGGACCAGATCATCTCGTCCAACGCCTATGGCGTCGCTGCCGCGGCCCGCTCGGCCGGCGCCAGCGCGCTCGACCTCGGCATCGCCCCCGACCGCAAAGAGGCGATTGCCGCGCTGGTGAAAAAGGCGGTTAACGCAGGGGCTGACGTCATCGTCACGCTGGGCGGCGCCTCGGTCGGCGACCACGACCTCGTCCACGACGTGCTGACCGGCGAAGGCATGACGCTCGATTTCTGGAAGATCGCCATGCGGCCCGGCAAGCCGCTGATGTTCGGCCGGCTGGGCGACATCCGCTGCATCGGCCTGCCCGGCAATCCGGTGGCGAGCCTGGTCTGCACGCAGCTCTTCCTGAAGCCGCTGCTTGCGCGGCTTGGCGGACGCGCCTACCGGCAGGACATGCGTCAGGCGCGGCTCGGTGCCGCCATGGCGGCCAACGATATCAGGCAGGACTATGTACGCGCCGTGGTGAAGGAAGACGCCGGCACGCTCAAGGCGACGCCGTTCGGCATCCAGGATTCCTCGATGCTCAGAATGCTGGCCGACGCCAACGGGCTGATCGTGCGCGAGCCATTCGCTCCCCCCGCCGCGACAGGCGCCGCCTGCAGCGTGCTGATGCTACGCTGAACAAAACGTCAACACATTCATTAAACTTTAAACAGTTGCGGAACACAACTGGAACAGATAGTGTTTGTTCTGGGTTTGTTTTTCTGATTCTGTTGGGGGTCGCGATGCTGACACGCAAACAACATGAGCTGCTGATGTTCATCCACGAGCGGCTGAAGGAAAGCGGCATTCCGCCCTCGTTTGACGAGATGAAGGAAGCGCTCGATCTCGCGTCCAAATCGGGAATCCATCGGCTGATCACGGCGCTGGAGGAGCGCGGCTTCATTCGCCGGCTGCCCAACCGCGCCCGCGCGCTGGAAGTGCTGCGCTTGCCCGATTCGATCGCGCCCGGCCTCAATGCGGCGCGCAAATTCTCGCCGAGCGTCATTCAGGGCAGCCTTGGGCAGGGCAGCCTCGGCCGACAGATCAAGCCGGCGCCGTCACGCATGCCTGCGGCCGGCAATGACGACGACGTCGTTGCCACCGTCTCCATTCCGGTGATGGGCCGCATCGCTGCCGGTGTGCCGATCGATGCCATCCAGCACCAGACGCATTCGATCTCGGTGCCACCGGACATGATCACAGGCGGCGCGCACTACGCGCTGGAGGTCAAGGGTGATTCGATGATCGAGGCCGGCATCTTCGACGGCGACACGGTCATCATTCGCAACGCCGACACCGCCCAGCCTGGCGAGATCATTGTCGCCCTGGTCGACGAGGAGGAAGCGACGCTGAAGCGGTTCCGCCGCAAAGGCGCCTCGATCGCCCTGGAAGCCGCCAACCCGGCCTATGAGACGCGCATCTTCGGGCCGGACCGGGTCAAGGTGCAAGGCAAGCTCGTCGGATTGATCCGACGTTACTGAACGGCAGCTTTCTTGGGTTTCTCAGGCTTACGGTATGGCGGCAGGCCCCTCGCCTCGCGAGAAAATCTCCGCTGCTCATGCCAAGGCCTATATGGCTGTTTGACGGCAAAACGGATTTCTGCGCGCGTCGTCGCCGATAGCGGATCGAAAAAGACGGCGGCACTGCCCATGCGAGCGAGCTGCCGTTTGGTCACGACGAGGACCAGCGGGTTGCGGCAGGGATTATAATAGGCCGTGGCATCGTCGATGACGATCAAGTCCGCAAAGGCACAGGCTGGCCGCGCGATTTTGCGGTCATCGGCGAGCGCGATGATCGCGCCGGACGGATGCCGGGCGAGGCACAGGCCGGCAGTGCAATAGAAAGGCGCTCCCGGCGGCAGGTCGGCCGGGTCGGCGATGTCGAACCGCACGTCTCCTTTTTCGAACGTCTCCGGCTCGACAATGGTCGCTGAAGTCAGCGCATGTTTCCAGTTGTCGGTGGTGAATTCGTTCGAGCGCACCCGGTTGACGGCAAGTTCGCCGCCGCCGATCGGCAGCGCCACCAGATGCGCATCCTCCGAGATCAGCACGTCGGGGTTTCGCGTCTCGGAAATCGTCAGCAGGCCGGCAAGCGCAAAGGGAAGTGCCGCAAGCCGCAACCATGTCGTCGCCATCGTGGCGATGACCAGGGCGACCGTCACCAGCAGAACCGACTGCAACGAAATCAGCCCGACTGCATCGACCGGCGAACGCTCGGAGATCCATCCCGATATTGCAATCATGGCCGTCAGCCCCTTGCCCATCATGTAGAGGAAAGGTCCGTCGAAGCCGAAAGGCATTGCCAAGGCGCTGACGACCGCCAGGAACATGACGACCGTGACGATCGGCATGACGGCCAGATTGGCAAACAGACTGAGCGGCGAGACGCGCTGGAAGTGCCAGATGGCGAAGAGCGCGGTGGCGCTGCCGGCAATGATGGAGGTCATGGCGATGGTGCCTGTTCCAGCGACGAGCTTCCGCGTGACGAAAGCGGCCGGTGACCGTCGTTGTGGCGGCGCCGTGGCCTTGTCGGCACGATAGTCGGACCAGCCGGCATAGGCGCCCACGAGAGCCGCGGTCGCGGCGAAGGACATCTGGAAGCTTGGGCCGACCACCTCGTGCGGCGACACGACGATGACGGCGATGGCTGAAATCGTAAGATTGCGCATGGTGAGCGCAGCCCGGTCGAACAGCACGGCGACAAGCATTACCGCCAGCATGATGAAGCTGCGCTCAGCCGCGACCACGATGCCGGAAAAAATGAGATAGGCAGCGATGGAAAGGAGTGCGGCTGCAGCCGCATATTTTTTGACCGGCCGGCGCGACGAAAAATCGGGAAACAGCGCAAAGGCGCCGCGCAGCAATCCCATGATTGTGCCGGCGACAAGCGCCATGTGCAGGCCGGAAATGGAGATGATGTGGTAGATGCCGGTGCGCCGCATCGATTCGTTGATCTCTTCGGGGATGCCGGCACGCACGCCGACGATCAGCGCAGCGGCAATCTCCCCCTCGGCGCCACCGATGCTGTCCCTGATATGGTCGGCGATGGTTTCACGCGCCTTTTCGATCGACGAAGAAAGGCGCGCGGCTACCGGTGCATCTTCGGAAGCGACGATCTTCGGATTGCCGAGGAAAAAGCCACTGGCGCCGATACCGGCGAAATAGCTGTCAAAGGAGAAGTCATAGCTGTCGGGCCGAACCGGGCCAGTCGGAGGCAAAAGCCTTGCATAGCCGGTTGCCACCGAGCCTGCGGTCATCTCAGCGGGAATTTTGCGTGCCGAAACCCTGACACGTTCCGGTGCATAACGCAGTGTCGGCCGGGCGGTCGATATCACGTCGAGGGTCAGCCTGATCCGGCCATTCGCCATCTGGTCGAGCCTGACGACGCGGCCGGTGAGTTGGGTCTGGATTACCGAACCGAGCATCTGCGTTCCCGCGCGCCAGGTTTCAACCTTGGCGGCGAGCACACCGAGCGCGCACAGCAACGCTGCCATGAAACACAAATGTGTTTTGCGCCATGACCGCGTGACCGCTGCGCACAATGCCGTGAGGACCACCACGGCAATGGGCTGCGGAAAGTCCGGTTCCACGGCAAGCGAGAAATAGACGATCACTCCGGATGCCAGGAAAACCGGCACCAGCAGGAAGGCGACGCCGCGGTCGAGCTCCATGCCCGCCGCCGAAACCACGCTGTTGCGGATAGCGGATAGTGAAAGACGGCGGAAATGAACGACAGGCCCGGGTATTGGAGCCGGTATTGGCGCGGAGCGGTCCGGCGAGAGAGGCTGGATGCCGGGTTGCGACGCAGGCAGCGAAACGGGTAGCGGCTCGACGGGAGAAACGTCGGCAAACAGCGATCGTTCGCTGACGCTCGCGATCGCGCCCTCGCTCTCGTCCACGCCGCGGCCTGGTCCAGCCATCGGGTCTGCCCCTTGCGCCCTTGACCTCCTATGCTACATGAACGCGCGACGCGCGAAAGTCCGCGCAACCACATCGGTTTCCTGCGCTTGCCCGAGAGTTCCATGCCCGACAAGGTCGTCACCCGTTTTGCCCCCTCGCCCACCGGCTTCCTGCATATTGGCGGAGCCCGGACGGCGCTGTTCAACTGGCTGTATTCAAAACACACCGGCGGCAAGATGCTGCTGCGCATCGAGGACACCGATCGTGAGCGTTCGACCGACGCGGCAACCGCCGCCATTCTCGACGGGCTCTCCTGGCTCGGCCTCACCTGGGACGGCGAGCCGGTATCGCAGTTCGAGCGCGCGCCGCGCCACCGCGCTGTCGCCGAGGAGCTGGTACGCCTCGGCAAAGCCTATTACTGCTATGCGACGCCGGCTGAGCTGGAGGCGATGCGTGAGAGCGCGCGGGCCAAGGGGCTGCCTCCCCGCTATGACGGCCGCTGGCGCGATCGCGACCCGTCGGAGGCGCCGGCCGGCGCCAAGGGCGCGATCCGCATCAAGGCGCCGGCCGACGGCGAGACGGTGGTGCATGACCTCGTGCAGGGCGATGTCCGCTTTCCCAACAAGGATCTCGACGATTTCATCATCCTGCGCTCGGACGGCAATCCGACCTATATGCATGCCGTCGTCGTCGACGACCATGACATGGGCATCACCCACATCATCCGCGGCGACGACCATCTGACCAATGCCGCCCGCCAGATGGTGATCTATCGAGCCATGGGCTGGGACGTGCCGTCGATGTCGCATATCCCGCTGATCCATGGCGCCGACGGCGCCAAGCTGTCGAAGCGGCACGGCGCCCTCGGCGTCGAAGCCTATCGTGCCATGGGCTATCTGCCCGAGGCACTGCTCAACTACCTGGCGCGGCTCGGCTGGAGCCACGGCGACGACGAGATCATGTCGATCGCCGACATGATTGCGTGGTTCGACATCGGCGACGTCAACAAGGGAGCCGCCCGCTTCGACTTCGCCAAGCTCGAGGCGCTGAACGGCGTGCACATGCGCCGCATGAACGACGCCGAATTGCTCGATATCTTCATCGCCACTTTGCCCTATCTCGAAGGCGGCCCGGCGATCGCCGCGCGTCTCGACGACACGCGCAAGGCGCAGTTGCTTGCCGCCCTGCCAGGTCTGAAGGAGCGCGCCAAGACGCTGGTCGAGCTGGCCGACGGTGCCGCCTTCCTGTTCGCCGAGCGGCCGCTGCCGATCGATGAGAAGGCGGCTGCATTGCTCGGCGGTGGGGCGCGCGAGATCCTGCGGGGCGCGCACGCGGCGCTGAAGACGATTTCAGGCGATTGGACGGCCGAAGCGGCGGAAGCAGCGATCCGCGAGTATACGCTAGCGGGCGGCCATAAGCTCAGCGCCGTGGCCCAACCTTTGCGTGCCGCGCTCACCGGAAAGAGCACCTCGCCCGGCGTGTTCGACGTGCTTGCCGTGCTTGGCCGCGAGGAAAGCCTGGCGCGCGTCACGGATCAAATCGATTAGCAAAACTGGCCCAAGAAGATTGGCATTGAAAGGTGGGTTTCGCAGTGCAACATTAGGTCTTGGCCCAATTTGGCACGCAAATCCAATTGCGGGCGCAAACGCGCGGACTCCGATCCTTTCGACGTGTTGCGTTGCAGATATTTCGCCTTTGCCGGCATGAGAAAACCAAAAGGAGTTTGCAATGTCCGAAGCTGCGACAAAAATGGAATTTGGCGGCAAAACCCAGGCGTCGACTGCAAAACTTGAGTTCGGCGGCAAAACTCACGAACTCAAGGTGCGAAGCGGCTCGGTCGGACCTGATGTCATCGATATCGGCTCGCTTTACAGCACCACCGGGGCCTTCACCTACGATCCCGGCTTCACGTCGACGGCAAGCTGCGAGTCGGAAATCACTTTCATCGACGGCGATGCCGGCATCCTTTTGCATCGCGGCTATCCCATCGACCAGCTGGCCGAGCATGGCGACTTCCTCGAAGTCTGCTATCTCTTGCTCTACGGCGAATTGCCGACCAAGGCGCAGAAGGACGATTTCGACTACCGGGTGACGCGCCACACCATGGTGCATGAGCAGATGTCGCGCTTCTTCACCGGCTTTCGCCGCGACGCGCACCCGATGGCGGTGATGTGCGGCGTGGTCGGCGCGCTGTCGGCCTTCTATCACGATTCCACCGACATCTCGGACCCGTATCAGCGCATGGTCGCATCGATGCGGCTGATCGCGAAAATGCCGACGATCGCGGCGATGGCCTACAAATATCACATCGGCCAGCCCTTCATTTACCCGAAGAACGAGCTGAATTTCGCGGCCAACTTCCTGCATATGTGCTTTGCCGTGCCGTGCGAGGAATACAAGATCAACCCGGTGCTGGCCCGTGCGATGGAGCGCATCTTTATCCTGCACGCCGATCACGAGCAGAACGCCTCGACATCGACGGTCCGCCTCGCCGGCTCGTCGGGCGCCAATCCGTTTGCCTGCATCGCAGCCGGCATCGCCTGCCTGTGGGGACCGGCCCATGGCGGCGCCAACGAGGCGGCCTTGAACATGCTGGGCGAGATCGGCCATGTCGACCACATCCCGGAATTCATCGCCCGCGCCAAGGACAAGAACGACCCGTTCCGGCTGATGGGTTTCGGCCACCGCGTCTACAAGAACTACGATCCGCGTGCCAAGATCATGCAGAAGACGGCACATGAGGTTCTGGGCGAACTCGGCATCAAGGACGATCCGCTGCTCGACATCGCCATGGAGCTGGAGAAGATCGCGCTGACCGATTCCTATTTCATTGAGAAGAAGCTCTATCCGAACGTCGATTTCTATTCCGGCATCACGCTGAAGGCGCTGGGCTTCCCCACCACCATGTTCACGGTGCTGTTCGCGGTCGCCCGCACCGTCGGCTGGATCGCGCAGTGGAAAGAGATGATCGAGGATCCGCACCAGAAGATCGGCCGCCCGCGCCAGCTCTATACAGGTGCGCCGGAACGCGACTACGTGCCGATTGCGAAGCGGTAAAAAGAAAAAGTGAGTAGTGAGTAGTAAATAGGAATTTTCTTCACTACTCACTACTCACTACTCACCCCTTGATGTACTTCATCACGACCCCCGCTGCGATGTCGCCCGAAGGTCTGTCGATGGCCATGCGTCTGGCCACCTCGGCAAAACCGTCCTTCTGCCATGCGCGATAGGGGGTGTCAGAAAACAGCCCCTCCAACTGCCGCGCCAGATAATGCGGCCGCACATATTCGTTGTAGTTTTCCGGCACGACCGGACGGTCGGCGATGAGATTTGGCAAGGCGGCGCTCCATACGGTGATCAGGCGCTGGGCCATCCGCATGACCGGATCGAGCCGGTAGCAGGAGATCATCGGCACACCCGACAGCGCCAACTCCAGCGACACCGTTCCCGATGCGATCAGCGCCGCATCGGCCTTGCCGAAGGCCTGCCATTTGCGCTCGGGATCAAGGATGATCTCCGGCTTCTCGTCCCAGCTTGCGACCGAAGCCCTGACCAGGTCGGCGACATGCGGCACAGTCGGCAACAGCAGGCGCAAGCGGTGTCCGCGCGCGCGCAGGATCGAGATCGTCTTGCCGAACGGGCCGACCAGCCGTCGCACCTCGCCGCGACGCGAGCCGGGCAGCACCAGCAGCGTCTTCACACGATCGTCGGACAGATCGCGCGGCAGGCTTTGCGCTTTGGCAGCGCCGAGCACGCCCGGATCATGTGTGAGGCGATGGCCAACATAGGTGCCGGGCGGACCGCCGAGGCGTGCGAGCTCCTTCACTTCGAAAGGCAGGATGCAGAGGATATGGTCGACATACGGTTTCATCGCCACCGCCCTGCCCGGTCGCCACGCCCAGACGCTCGGGCAGACATAGTGAACGATCGGGATCGTCGGATCGGCGGCGCGAACCTTCTTCGCCACGCGCAGCGAAAAATCCGGGCTGTCGATGGTGATGAGACAGTCGGGCTTTTCACCGACGACCGCGCTGGCCGTCTGGCTGATCCGCCGCATCAGGCGCGGCAGGTCGCGCAGGATGGCGCTCAAGCCCATCAGCGCGATCTCGCCGCCGTCGAAGAGCGGCGTGAGGCCGAGCGCCTGCAAATGGCGGCCGCCGATGCCGACGAGCCGGACCTCGCGGCCGGTCGTGCGCTTGAGCGCCTCTACGATGTCGGCGCCAAGCAGATCGCCGGATTCCTCACCGGCGACGATGGCGATCTTCAGCGGCTTGTCAGTCGCCATGCGCCGGCTCCGCAGCGGGCAGGCCGATCACGAACAGGCCGAGCGCATTGGCGCGTGCGACGACGGTGGGGCCTTCCAGAACCAGCGAGCGGCCGGCTTCGACGGCAATGCCGGCAAGTCCGGCGGCATGCGCCGCCTCGATCGTCTGTGGGCCGATGGAGGGCAGGTCCGCGCGCAACTCCTGGCCGGGCTTGGCGCATTTGACCAGGACGCCGCGCGTTCTGCCGGCAAGTCTGCCATGGCCGCGCAACTGCCTTGTTCGATCAAGCAATCCATCGGTGCCCTCGACGCCCTCCAGCGCGATGGCGCGGCCGCCAATCGCGACAGCTGCCTGGCCGATATCCAGCGCACCGATGGCCTTTGCCGCGGCATGCGCCGCTTCGATGTCGCGCCAGTCGGATTTGCGCGGCGCTGCCTTGGTCAGCGTCCCTTCGGCCGCGACCAGCTCCGGCACGATCTCATGGGCGCCGACGACCTTGACCCCACGCGCCTCCAGAGCCCGCGTCAAGACCTTCAACAGGCCGTCGTCACCACGGGCAAGCGCCATGACCACCGACGGCACCACAGCCAGCAAGCCGAGGCTCGGGCGCATGTCGATCAGTCTCGGCCGGCGCCTGATCTCGCCGGCAAGGACGAGATGGCTGATCCGTCGACGCCTCAGTAACGAAGCCAGCGAACCGATGTCTTCCAGAGCGAGACTCTCATGCTCGTAGCCGCTGAGGTCGGACTTGCGGTCGACTTCGCCCTCGATCCGGATAATGACGGGCGGGTAGCCTTGTCCGGCCAGGCTGATCGCAACTTCGACCGGCAGACTGCCGCCGCCGGCGATGATGCCGACCCTGGCATCTGGCGCGAGATCAAGGCCCGTCCGGGTGGCCTCAATCTTCGTCATCTGCATCGTCGCCGTCGCCACCCCTAAGCGACGGGACGGCATAGTGCCGTTTGCCGCGACTGGCGATGAAATCGATGATTTTCATGGCGGTCGGTGACGAGGCGAATTCCGCCTTGGCGAACTCGACGTTTTCGCCGACGGTTCGGGAGCGATCGAAGATCGTCCTGTAGGCCTTTCGCAGCGTATGGATCTCGGAGCGCGGCAGGCCGGCGCGCTTCAGGCCGATGATGTTGAGGCCGCGAAGTTTGGCGCGATTGCCGACGGCGATGGCGTAGGGAATGACATCGCCGACGATTGCCGAGCAACCGCCGAGAAAGGCGTTGTCGCCGACGCGGACAAACTGATGAACGGCGGTGAGGCCACCGATATAGACGTTGTCGCCGATCTCGCAATGGCCGCCCAACGTCGCTCCATTGGCGAAGGTGGCGTTATTGCCGACGATGCAGTCATGGGCGATGTGGGCGTAGGCAAGGAAGTTGCCATTGTCGCCGATCGTCGTCTCGCCGCGGCTGGAATCGGTGCCGAGATGCATGGTCACGCCTTCGCGGATCGTGCAGTTCTCACCGATGACCAGCGTGGTGCGGCCGCCCTTGTGCTTGGTGTTCTGCGGCGGCGCGCCCAGTGTCGCCATCGGATAGACCTTGGTCGACGCGCCGACGGTGGTCGCGCCCATCACCGAGATATGGCTGACCAGTTCGACGCGGTCGCCGATCACTGCGTCGGCGCTGATGTGGCAGAACGGCCCGATGCGGACGCCTTCGCCGACTTTAGCGCCTGCCTCGATGACCGAAGATGGATGGATCACTGTCTGGATTTTCATAAGCATTCGATCGTCAGTCGCTCGTAACCATCATCGCCGAGATCTCGGCTTCCGCGGCCTTGACGCCGTCGACCAGAGCCTCGCAGGCGAATTTGAGAAGGTTGCCGCGTTTCTTGATTTTCTTCACATGGATCTTCAACTGGTCGCCGGGAACGACCGGTTTGCGGAATTTGGCGTTGTCGATGGTCAGGAAATAGACCAGCGACGGTTTTTCGGTGCCAAGGCTGCGGATGCAGATGGCGCCGGCCGTCTGCGCCATCGCCTCGACGATCAGCACGCCGGGCATAACCGGCTGGTCCGGGAAATGACCCTGAAAATGCGGCTCGTTTATGGTCACGTTCTTGATGCCGATAGCGGACTCGTCGCCATCGATGTCGATAATGCGGTCGATCATCAGGAACGGATAGCGATGCGGCAGGAGCTTCATCAGCCCCAATATGTCGACCGCCTCGAGCGTCGTCGCCGCCACCATCTCAGCTATTCCCTCCGTCGCCGGATTTGCGCGCCCTGGCCAGTCTTCGCAGAGCCGCGATCTCCCGCATGGCTTCCGCCATCGGCTGTGCCGGATACCCTCCCCAAATCTCGCCCGCAGGGACGTTGCTCATGAACCCGCTTCTTGCGGCAAGCTTGGCCCCTGTCCCTATGGTCAGGTGATCCGCAAGGCCGACACCGCCACCCATGGTGACGTTGTCGCCCACCGTTACGGAACCGGAAATACCCGAAAGACCGGCGATTATGCAGTTGCGGCCGATGCGGACGTTATGGGCGATCTGCACCAGATTGTCGATCTTGGTGCCCTGGCCGATGATCGTGTCGGACATGGCGCCACGATCGACCGTGGTGTTCGAGCCGATCTCGACATCGTCCTGGATAACGACCCGGCCGATTTGCGGGACGCGCTCCGGGCCCTTGGCGCCGGCCACGAAGCCAAAACCGTCCTGACCGATGCGGGCGCCGCCATGGATGATGACGCGGTTGCCGATCAGGGCGTATTGGATGCTGGCGCCCGGACCGACATAGCCATCGCGGCCGAACTGGCAGGAGGGACCGATAACGGCATGAGGAGCAATGACGGATCCGCTGCCGATAGAAGCGCGGGGGCCGATGATCGCGCCGGCCTCGATGATCGCGCCGGCCTCAATGTGCGCCGAAGGATCGATATGGGCATGCGGTGAGATACCGGTTTCGCCGGTCATCGGCGCCGGTGTAGCGGCAGCCGGGAAAAGAAGCCGTCCGACCATCGCGAAAGCCTGTTGCGGGCGCGGATGGACCAGAACCGCGATGCCCGCCGGCGCCTTGCCGGCAAATTCGGCGGGACAGAGGACCGCCGCCGCCCGCAGCGATTGCATCAGCGCGAAGTTGCGTCTGCCGTCGACGAAGACAAGGGCGTGCTCACCGCCTTCGCTTGCCGGTGCCAAGGCTTCGATCGATATATCGGAAAGGCCGGTATCGACAAGCACCGAGCCGGTCAGATTCGCGACTTCGCCAGCCGTGTACCGGCGTGAGGGCGCGAAGAACACCGGATCGGTCATTCCAGAAGCTATATCCAGCTAGCGCATGACCCGGAAAATCGGAATCGATTTTCGCTGGGGATCATGCGCAAAATCAAAGTGCTACAGCGTTCTTTGCGCGTCCAAGAGGACGCGCGGCGCTGTAGTGTCGGATCACTCTCTTCCGGGCCCCAACGGCCCGGAAACATCGTTGCCGCCGATCAGAAGCGGGTCGATATGCCGAAGTTGAATTCCTGCACGTCGTCGGTGTCTTCCTTGAGGACCGGGATCGCATAGTCGATGCGGATCGGGCCGAACGGCGACGCCCACATCAGACCAACGCCGACCGAGGCGCGCCACTGCATGTCGGTTGTCGATTGATCGACCAAATCAGCACTGACCTTGCTGCCATAGAGCGTTGCCGCATCGGCGAAGACCGCGCCGCGCAGGCCGAAGCTCTCCGGAATGACCGGCATTGGGAACTGGGCTTCCGCCGAGGCGTTGAAATAGGTGGTGCCGCCGAGATGGTCATCAAATCCGTCCGAGTCGACGGGGCCGATGCCGCCATAGGCAAAGCCGCGGATCATGCGGTCACTGCTCTGGAAATGATCGAAGATGCGCAGATCGCCGCCGCCGAAGCCTTGGACGTGGCCTGCCCCGCCCGAAACCAAGCCGACCAGATCAAGCTGCTCCGACAATGTCTGGTAGACGCTGCCACGCGCCGTCACCTTGACGAACTTGGCGTCACCGCCGAGCCCGGCCACCTCCGTGGTGACATTGGCGTAGATGCCCTCATGCGGGTTCTTCATGTCGTCGATGGTGTTGTAGACCAGGCCGAGACTGACCGACGACTTGAGCCACGGGCTTTCCTGAATACCTTCAAAGATTGCCTCAGAGACGTCGCAGCCGGCGTCGGGCTCGCCATCATTGTCAACATCGCAGTCGTCATCGAGCTTATACTTCTCCTGCGAGATATTATACGCAAGCTGCGTCGAGATGTTGTCGGTGATCGGCAGGCCGAAGCGCACTGTCGCGCCTATCGTCTCGCTCTCGTATTCGTCGTAGTTCCTGGTCCGGTTGAAGACATCGAAACCGGCAGCGATACGCCGCCCAAGGAAATAGGGTTCGGTGAAGGAGAAGCTGTAGTCGCGCGAATTCTTGCCGCCGCCCGCCGACAACTTGATGAACTGGCCGCGTCCGAGGAAGTTGCGCTCGGTGATCGAGCCTTCGATGGATGGGCCTGACGTGTCGCCGCCGGTCGAATAGCCGGCGCCAACCGAGAACTCGCCGGTCGATTTCTCGACCACGTCGACCACGAGCACCACTTGGTCTGGCTCAGAGCCGGGCACGGTGGAAACCTCGACTTTTTCAAAGTAATCGAGCGCTTCCAGCCGCTTCTTCGCGCGCTGGATGAGAACCTGGTTGAAGGCATCGCCCTCACTGACGTCGAATTCGCGACGAATGACATAGTCGCGTGTCCGGTCGTTGCCGCGAATCTCGATGCGTTCGACATAGGCCTTGGTGCCTTGGTCGATCGTATAGACCACCGAAATGGTGTGGTTCTCGAAATTGCGGTCGCCGCGCGGCGTCACCTGAGCGAAGGCATAGCCGGAACCGGCAACCTTCTCGGTCAGCGCGATGATGGTGTCTTCAACGTTCTTGGCGTTGTAGACATCGCCCTTGTGGGTCTCGACCACCGACTGCAGCGACGCACCGTCGACCTCGGGAATCGTGCTCTCGACGCTGACGTCGCCGAATGTGTAGCGATCGCCCTCCTGCACGGTGATGGTCACCGTATATTTGTTGGTGGTCTCGTCGAGTTCGCCGACCGCGGAAACCACCTGGAAATCGGCATAGCCGTGATTGTAATAGAAACGGCGCAGCAGCTCCTGATCGGCGCGCAGCTTGTCGTCGTCATAGACGTCGTCGCGCAGCACGAACGAGAGGAAGGTCGAGCGCTTGGTCGAGATGACGTCGGACAGGCGACGGCTTGAATAGGCGCTGTTACCGACGAAATTGACCGCGGCGATCTGCGTGCGGCCGCCTTCGTTGATGTTGAAGACCACGTTCACGCGGTTGTCGCCGAGATCCATGATCTGGGTGGTCACGGCGGCGTCGTCGCGACCGATACGCCTGTAGGCGGCCTTGACCGCCTCGACATCGGCATCGAGCGCCTGCTGCGAGAATGTTCCGCGCGGCTTCAACTGAACCGCGGCCGCAAGGGCGTTGTCCTTGAGCTTCTTGTTGCCTTGGAACAGCACCTGGTTCACGACCTGATATTCGGAAACCTTGACGACCAGCGACGAACCGACCTGGTTGATCTGGACGTCCGAGAACAGCCCGGTGCCGAACAGCGCCTTGACCGCATCGTCGATATCGGCGCTGGAAAAGGCCTTGCCGGGCTTGATTGTGATGTAGTTGCGGATCGTGTCGGCGTCGACACGCTGATTGCCGCTGACTTCAACTCTTGAGACAACAGCGGCCTCGGCCGCCGATGTGGCAACGAATTGCACTGCGAGCGCACCTGGCACGACCAGAGCGGCGGACAGGGCCACCGCGGACGCGGCGCTCAAAAACTTGGATGCTGCCTTCATCGGGCTTTTGTACCTTTTCTCGAAGTCCCCACGGCGAGAAAACCGGACGTGCGGTAATTTCCCCTACCGTATTAACCGGATTTTCCCTACACGCAAGGCTCCTGGTTAATTTGTATTTACTTAACCCTGTTGCGTGGCTTTCGCGTCACGCATATCCCCATGCATGGTAAACGGCGTCTCAACGTTGGCTGTGCCGAAGCCAAATTTCTTCATGATTTCAGCACCCAAACAGATCGTTCCAGAAAACGAACCCCATGAAGCCCAACACGAGCATGAAGCCAGCCCTATAGCCCATCTCCATCATCCGCTCCGACACCGGTCGCCGAATGACGGCCTCCACGCCGTAGAATAAGAGATGGCCGCCGTCGAGGGGGGGAATCGGCAAAAGGTTGAGAATGCCGATGCCGACCGACAGCAGCGCGACAAGTTGCACAAGCCAGTCGAAGCCCAATTTCGCCGCCTGCCCCGACATCTTTGCGATCTTGATTGGGCCGCCCAGCTGGCACTTGTCTTCGCGCCCGACGACGAAACGCTGCAGGAACTGACCGGTGCGCTGAATGATGTATCCCGTCTCCTCGACCGCCGCCCCTACCGCTTCGATCGGGTTGTAAGTGACTAGCCTGGGTTGGCCGAATTCCTGATTGTTGACGACGCCGATCACGGCCACTTTGACCTTGTTGCCCAGCCCATCTTGCTGCTCCATCAGCTCCGGCGTCGCCGTGGCGGTGATCTCCTTGCCGTCGCGCAGCATGACGAAGGTGATAGCATCGCCGCCGCGGCCCGAAACCAGGCGCTGGACGTCGGAGAACGTCTGGACCTTGCTGCCGTTGACGCTGACGAATCGGTCACCGGGCAGGATGCCAGCCCTGGCGGCCGGACTGCCGGCGGTGACTTCAGCCACCATTGGCTCCATCACAGGGCGGCCATAGGCGGAAAACAGCACCGCAAAGACGGCAATCGTCAGCAGGAAATTGAACAGCGGGCCGGCCACCACAGTCGCCGCGCGCTTCCAGACCGGCTGCGTGTGAAAGGCAATCTTGCGTTCGGCAGTGGTCAGCGATTCGAGCTCCTCCGAGCTGGGCTGGCTCGATGTGGCATTCATGTCGCCGACGAATTTGACATAGCCGCCAAGCGGAATGGCGCAGAGTTTCCAGCGTGTGCCATGGCTGTCATTGAAGCCGAAGAGTTCCGGGCCGAAGCCAATCGAAAAGGCCTTTACGCCGATGCCGCACCAGCGGCCGACGAGGTAATGGCCCATCTCGTGGACGAACACGACCACGGTCAGCACGAACAGGAAAGGCACCAGCGTGCCGAGGAAAAAGCCCTCCGTGCTGAAAACCGCGTGAAGAATCTCGTTCAACTCATGTCCTCAAAACTCGTCCGCAGCACGGGCGTACCGCGACTGTGACATCAATCCAGGCGAATCCATGGCGCATCCTGCGCAAGTCAAGACACAATGCCGATCAAGCTGGAAACAGCCCCTGCGCCGGATGGTCGGCGGTCGCCGAAATCCAGCCGATGACGTACAGGGCGAAGGCCGCCGCGACAAGCCCGTCGACCCGGTCCATGACACCGCCATGGCCAGGTATCAGCGTGCCCGAATCCTTGCGGTCGTGGCGGCGCTTCACCCATGATTCGAAAAGGTCGCCGGCCTGGGCGACGATCGAAAGCACGAGCGCAACGACGCCAAGCACTGCGAGATTGCCGGCTCCGGCCGCGGCGGCCAAAAGCAGTCCGGCAACCACGCCGCCGACCGCGCCGCCGAGTGCCCCGCTCTGCGTCTTGCCGGGCGAGATCGACGGCGCCAGTTTCGGGCCGCCGACAGCGCGGCCGACGAAATAGGCTGATATGTCGGTCGCCCAAACCACCGCGAACAGGAAAAGAATGGCGACGAGGCCGGGATGATCGCCGTCGCGCAAAAGAGCAAGCGACAGGCCAGAAATGGCGGCATAGGCAAGGCCTGACGGGTCCCACTGTCCCGTTTGGCGCATCGAACCCACGACCACGGTGACAACGACCATCACTGCTCCAAGAAGCAGCAGCCAGGACGCAGGCAGGCCGGCAACCAAGGCGACGACGAAGACCAGAAGCAGCGCATCCGGCAGAAGACCAAGACCCGTGGCGGCGACCGGGCGGCACATTCGCGTCCATTCATAGAAGATCAGGATCGACATGGCGGCGCAAAGCAACCGGAAAGGCAGTCCGCCGAGCCAGGTCAGACCAAGCGTGACGACGGCAAGCACGATGGCGGAAATAACACGAAGCTGGAGGTTGCTCATCCCTTGGCCGTCACGGCGACGTCTTGAGAGCCAAGCCCGCCGAAACGGCGCTCGCGGCCAGCGAAATCGCGCAATGCGTCGGCCAAATGCTCGCGGCTGAAATCGGGCCAGTAGCAAGGCAGGAAGACGAGCTCGCTATAGGCCGCCTGCCACAGAAGAAAATTCGACAGCCTGAGTTCGCCGCTGGTGCGGATGACCAGTTCAGGGTCCGGAATACCCTGGGTATCGAGAGAGCCGGCAAAGGATTCGGCCGTGATCGCCTCGCTGTCGAGCTCGCCGCGCGCCACCGCCGAGGCAAGCTTGCGCGCCGTGCGCACGATCTCGTCACGCCCGCCATAGTTGAAGGCGATGACCAGGGTCAGCGCCTCGTTGCGCATGGTCAGCGTTTCGGCCTCTTCAAGCAGGGTCCTGATATCAGGCTGCAACCCTGCCCTGTCGCCGATGATCCTGACCCGCACGCCGCTCTGGTGCAGTTCGGCGAGATCGCGGCGGATGAAGATTTTCAAGAGGCCCATCAGGTCGCTGACTTCGGACTTCGGTCGCGACCAGTTTTCCGACGAGAAAGCGTAGACGGTCAGGAAGGAGATGCCGAGGCCAGGAGCGGCGCGCACCGTGTTGCGCAGCGCCTCGACGCCGGCACGATGCCCGGCAAGCCGCGGCATGCCGCGCGCTTTGGCCCAGCGTCCGTTTCCGTCCATGATGATCGCGACATGCGCGGGGCTTGTCATAGTTTCGCTTTCGGGTCGGACCCTTAAACCTGCATGATTTCGGCTTCCTTATCGGAAAGCAGATGGTCGATGGTGCCGATCATCTCGTCGGTGAGCTTCTGGACCTGGTCGGACCGCTTGCGCTGATCGTCCTCGCTGATATCGCCGTCCTTTTCCGCCTTTTTGAGAAACTCCATGCCGTCCCGGCGCACGTGGCGCACGGCGATGCGGGCATTCTCGGCATAACCGTGCGAGATCTTGACCAGCTCCTTGCGGCGCTGCTCGTTGAGCTCGGGCAGCGGAATTCTAAGATTGGTGCCGTCGACGATCGGATTGAAGCCGAGATTGGATTCGCGGATGGCGCGATCGACCGCGCCGACCATCGACTTGTCCCAGACCGAAACCGAAATCATGCGCGGCTCCGGCACCGACACGTTCGCCACCTGGTTGATAGGCATGGTGGTGCCATAGGCCTGCACCTGGATTGCGTCGAGCAGGTTGCTCGAGGCGCGACCGGTCCGCAGCGAAGCCAGATCGTGCTTGAACGCAGCGATCGCCCCGTCCATGCGCCGTTTGAGATCATCGTATTCGCCACTCATCATCGTCTCCTCGACCCGTTAGCCCGGGTTCACTGTTCAGGGATAACCCCGTGTTCGAGCCTCAATCCGAAACCGGCTCCCGCTTTTCGCTTACGCGGACCCTCGGTTCGGGATAGTGCTCCCGATCAGTCGTCCGCGACGACCGTGCAACGGCCGCCGCCCCTCAGAATATCACCGAAACCACCCTTCTCGTGGATCGAATAGACGATTATCGGAATGTTGTTTTCGCGCGCAAGTGCAATCGCGGCTGTATCCATGATCGAAAGGCCGCGTTTTATGACGTCGCCATGGCTGATGCGCTCGAAGCGTGTAGCATTCGGGTCCTTCTTGGGATCGGCCGAATAGACGCCGTCGACCTGCGTGCCCTTGAACAGCGCATCGGCGCCGATTTCCGCCGCGCGAAGCGCCGCGGCCGAATCGGTGGTGAAGAACGGATTGCCGGTGCCGCCGGCGAAAATGACGACCTTGCCCTGGTTCATGTAGGCGGTCGCCTGGCGCTGCGAAAAGCTCTCGCAAAGCTCTGGCATGGCGATTGCCGACAGCACCACCGCGTCGACGCCGATCTTGTTCAGCGAAGTGCGCAGCGCCAGCGAGTTGATGACGGTGGCGAGCATGCCCATGTGGTCGCCGGTGACCCGGTCACCGCCCTTGGACGCAACCGCCACGCCGCGAAAGATGTTGCCGCCGCCGATGACGACGCCGACCTCGATGCCCAGGGCGCGGGCCTCGGCGATGTCGGCAGCGATGCGATCGACCACCGATACGTCGATGCCGAAATGCTGTTCACCCATCAGCGCTTCGCCCGAAGCTTTCAGCAAGACACGTCGATAGAGGGGCTTCACCGTCATCTGGTCCTCATCATTATGCGTGTGACGCGTCTGGGGCGGCTTCCCCGCGCAGGCGCTGCCCCGAAACATTGGCGTTCCGATACACGAAGGGCGCCGCGATGTCACGCGGCGCCCGAGCCGGAAAACTCTCTTCCCCTCTTAGCTTACGCCAGCAAAAGCACCTTGCATGAGCAGATCCGGCAGATAGCCAGCCGGCTTATCGCCGACCGCCTGGCCTCCCGTAAGGCCGCCCTGTATTTCCGAGCCGAAGAACGAATACGGAAAGGGTGTGATTGGTCGGCTCACCGCATCGAGCCGTGCCCGAAGCTCCTGCGGAATGTCGAAATCGAGCGCGCCGAGATTGTCCTTGAGTTGATCCAGCTTCGTCGCACCGATGATCACCGACGCAATGCCGGGCTGGGTCGCGGCCCAGTTCAAGGCGACCTGAGCCATGCTGCGGCCGAGCTGACTTGCGACCTTTTCCAGCTCGGCGACGATCTCCCAGTTGCGATCGTTGAATTTCTGAAACCCAGGATTGGTCGAGCCGCGCATCGTCTCCAGCCTGCCGCCTGCCCCATTCACTGTATCGGAACGATATTTCCCGCTGAGCAGACCGCTGGCCAACGGGCTCCAGACCATTATACCCGCACCGTGGCGCGTGCCGAATGGCACGAACTCATGTTCGATGTTGCGCTCCGCCAGCGAATATTCGAGCTGAAGCGCCGAAACCGGTTCATAGCCGCGGTGCTCGGCTACCGACTGGGCCCGGCTTGCGTACCACGCCGGCACGTCCGACAGGCCGACATGGCGGATCTTTCCGGCGCGGACCAGATCATCCAGCGTCCGCATCACCTCCTCCGGAGGCGTCAGCCTGTCCCAGGCATGCAGGATGTAGAGATCGATATAATCGGTGCTGAGGCGCTTCAACGAGCCTTCGACCGCGCGGATGATGTTCTTGCGGCCGTTGCCTCCGGCATTCGGATTGCCTTCTTCGAGGTTCATGCTGAATTTGGTGCTGATCACCGCCTTGTCGCGCAGCCCACGCTCGGCGATGAATTCGCCAAGCCAGGTTTCGGATGTGCCTCCGGTATAGGCGTCGGCCGTATCGAAGAAATTGCCGCCGGCCTCGACATAGGCATCGACCATCGCGCGGGCCGTTTCCTTTTCGGCTCCCCAGCCCCATTCCGTGCCGAAGGTCATAGTGCCGAACGCGAGGCGGGTGACACGCAGCCCGCTGTTGCCGAGCGTGTAATAGGACATGGTCATGGGTCGTCTCCTTGCTGCTTACAGAATTGGTGTTCAATGCAGCCTAGATGCGCCTCCTCTGTCCGATTGATAGGTTTGCATTATTAGCATGGACTATGCGATATTGTTCATGAATGGATCGAGACCTGCTCAGCCATCTTCCTGTCGTCGTCGCTGTGGCGCGGCGCGGCGGCTTTGCCTTGGCCGCCGCCGAACTCGGCATGAGTCCGTCGGCAGTCAGCCATGCGGTGCGGCTGGTGGAGGAGCGGATCGGCCAACCGCTGTTTGCCCGCACCACGCGCAGTGTCGCTCTGACTGAGGCCGGCGAGGCGCTTGTCGCGGCAGCGGAGCCGGCGCTGGAAGACATCGCGGACCGGATGGAGCGTATCCGCTCGGTCAAAGGCAGAGCGAGCGGGCTGCTCAGGATCAACGCGCCGCGCATTGCGCTGCCTCTGGCCCTGATGCCCATCCTGTCGGCAATGGCGGAGCGTTATCCCGACGTGACGGTGGAGATCGTCACCGACGAACGCTTGAGCGACATCGTCGGCGAAGGTTTCGACGCTGGCATCCGGCTTGGCGAGATGATCGCCGAGGACATGGTGACGGTGCGGCTGACCCAGCCTTTCCGCACCATCGTCGTCGCCTCTCCGGCCTATGTCGGCCGTCATGGGCAGCCACGGACGCTGGCCGATCTCTCGGCGCACAACTGCATCGGATATAGGCTCCTGCGATCGCGTGCTCTCTACCGCTGGGACCTGAACGACCAGGGCAAGGATATCAGCGTCGAGACGCGCGGCAGCGTCGTCCTCACCGATCCGCTTTCGGCGCGAGATATGGCGCTGGCCGGCATCGGCCTCGCCTATCTGTTCGAGCCGCTTGTCCGGGCTGACGTAGAGGCCGGCCGGCTGGTAGAAGTCCTGCGCGACACCTCGATCGATGAACCGGGGCTGTTCCTCTATTTTCCACGCCGGGCGGCGATGGCGCCGAAGCTCAGGGCCTTCATCGACACCGCGCAAGAAATCGGCCGGGCATCCTCGCGGACACCCGGCCGTAAAGTCTTTTCAGAAAGATAGAGTGCGGTTTACTTCTTGACCGCTGCCGCGACTTCCGCCGCGAAATCGGTCTCTTCCTTCTCGATGCCCTCGCCGAGCGCGAAGCGCAGATAGGCAGTGATCTTGGCCGGTGCGCCGATTTCCTTTTCGGCATCCGTCAGCGCCTTCTCGACGGTGATGTCGGGATTGAGCACAAAAGCCTGCTTGAGCAGCACGACCTCTTCGTAGAACTTGCGCAGACGGCCCTCGACCATCTTCTCGATGATCGCTTCCGGCTTGCCGGACTGGCGCGCCTGGTCGGCGAAGATCGCCTTCTCGCGCTCGACCGCGGCCGGATCGAGCTGTTCCGTCGTCAGCGCCATCGGGTTGGTGGCGGCGACATGCATGGCGACTTGGCGGGCAAAGGCGTTGGCTGCCTGCGCGTTGCCTGTTGTTTCGATGGCGACCAGCACGCCGAGCTTGCCAAGGCCGTCGGCAACCGCATTGTGGACGTAGGTCGCAACAGCGCCGTGCTCGACGGTGAGCTTGGCCGAACGGCGGAAACCAAGATTCTCGCCGATCGTGCCGACAGCGTCCTTGATGGTCTCGGTGACCGACTTGTCCGAACCCGGATACGGCGCGGCTGCGACGGCCTCGGTCTTGCCGCCATAGGCGAGCGCGACCTTGGCAACCTTGGCGACGATCTCCTGGAAGGCGGCGTTGCGGGCAACGAAGTCCGTCTCGGAATTGACCTCGACGACTGCCGCCTCGCGGATACCGGAATCGACGCCGATGAGACCCTCGGCCGCGGTACGGCCGGCCTTCTTGTCGGCCTTGGAGATGCCCTTCTTGCGCAGCCAGTCGACGGCCTCTTCCATGTTGCCGTTGGTCTCGTTCAACGCCGCCTTGCAATCCATCATGCCCGCGCCGGTCAAGTCGCGGAGTTCTTTGACCTGTGCAGCCGAAATGCTCATTGTCGCCTCTTTGTTTTAAAATGCACCGACGCACCACCGGTCCTCGATGATGCGCCTGGCGCCAGCGCTCAGCGCGCCAAAATATGAGAAAGATGAAGGCCGAAACCGGCCTTCGCTGTTACGCTTCCGGTGTCTGGGCAGCCGGTGTCTCGGCGGCCGGCGTCGGCTCGAGTGCCGGCTCGACCGGAGCCTCGGCCAAAGCGCCGACATCGACGCCGAGCGCGCCCTGCTGGCGGGCGATGCCGTCGATTGCAGCCTTGGCGATCAGATCGCAATAGAGCTGGATGGCGCGGGCAGCGTCATCATTGCCCGGAATCGGGAAATCGATCTTGTCCGGGTCGCAGTTGGAATCGATGATGGCGACGACCGGGATGCCGAGACGCTTGGCCTCGAGGATGGCGATCGCTTCCTTGTTGGTGTCGATCACGAACATCAGGTCGGGCGTCGAGCCCATGTCCTTGATGCCGCCCAGCGCCTTGTCGAGCTTCTCGCGCTCGCGATCAAGGTTGAGGCGCTCCTTCTTGGTGAGCCCCTGGGCCTCGCCTGCCAGCATCTCGTCGAGCTTGCGCAAGCGCTGGATGGAATTCGAGATCGTCTTCCAGTTGGTCATCATGCCGCCGAGCCAGCGGGAGTTGACATAGTACTGGGCCGAGCGCTGCGCGGCGTCGGCGACGATGTCGGACGCCTGACGCTTGGTGCCGACGAACAGCACGCGGCCACCCTTGGCGACGGTGTCGGAAACCTGCTTCAGCGCCTGGTGCAGCAGCGGCACCGTCTGTGAGAGGTCGATGATGTGGATGTTGTTGCGGGCGCCATAGATATAGGGCGCCATCTTCGGGTTCCAGCGGTGGGTCTGGTGGCCGAAGTGAATGCCAGCTTCCAAAAGCTGACGCATGCTGAAATCAGGCAGAGCCATTCTCGAGTATCCTTTCCGGTTAGCCTCCACGGACACAGGCATTTCTGGACTTTGTCCTCGAACGCCACCGGAGGTTTCAGCCGGATTTCTCCCGGGCAGACACCAAAGTCCGTGTGTGGAATGAGCGCGCATATAGAGGGGATGCGCGACAAACGCAAGCGCTGCGGTGTCTTGCGGCTCAGCGTGCGGCGATCAGCGCACCGGTGCCGATCATGGCGCCGCCGGCAAACCTGTTCATCAAGCGCATCCGCCTCGGCGTTTTGAACCAGCTCGAAGCCTGCCCGGCAAGCACCGCATAGACGCCCATGGTGATAATGTTGACGCCGATCACGACCGCAACCACGAGCAGCCCCTCAGCGAGGCTCATCGTGTTGAGATCGAGGATCAGCGGCATAATCGAGGCGTGGAACAGGATCGCCTTGGGATTGCCCAGAGCAATGGAGATGCCGAGGAAAAACGATCGGGACAGTCTTGCCTGCGTTGCCTGCAGTCCGCTCGATTCCGCCGAAGCCGATCGCCACATCCTGATGCCAAGAAACATCAGATAGGCAGCACCCGCATATTTCAGGATGAGAAAAACCCATTCGAAGGTCTGTGCCAGTGCCACGAGACCGAGCAGCGCCAAAGTCACCAGCACCGCGTCGCCGGCGGCGATGCCGAGACCAGCCAGGAAAGCGCGAACGAAGCCACGCGAGACGCCGTTGGCGATGACCGTGAATACAGCGGGGCCAGGCGTGGCGGCGGCAAATGTGATCGCGGCGCAGTAAGCCAGAAATACCGTCAGCGTCATGGTCGTATCTTCCCCTTCGGCACGCGAACACGCCGGAAAACAGCAACGATCTCCTCGCGGCTGCATTCGAGGGCGCCTAGCCGTACCGCGCGGTCGCGTTCGAAGCCGGTTATGTCATAATGCGGCGCCGATGTCTTCGGCGGTCCCTGATAGGACGAACGCTTGACGCCGAGCTGTGCTGCAAAACGGTGCAACTCGTCGGTGTCGTCGGCCAGCAGGTGACACCAGCGGTGGCCGACCCATTTCCAGATCGCCGCGTCGACATAGACCGCCATGAGGCTCGCCGCACTCCTTCATCTTGCGCCGTCCAGCGGAGCCAGCTCAAATGGAGCCAAGATCCAATGCTAGTGATGATAGAAGGGATTCGGATAGAAAATGAAGCCGCCGGCGGCTTCGAGTTCGGCTACGGTCCTGGTGACGGCCTCCTGCATGCGGCTGTGCAACTCTGCAAGCGCATCTTCGATCGAGCCAGGATAGGCGTGCAATCCCAACGGCTCCGGCACCCGGATATGAGCGCAGCGCGGCCCGGCCGGTTGCGGCACGAAGCGGTTGACCGTGTCGCGCAGCGTGCCTTTGCAATAATCATTGCGGATACGCTTCAGATGCTCGGCGATCTCCTCTTGCGTGATGCGCGGGTTGGCTGAGGCCCACTTCCCAACGCGTTGGAGACGCTGGATCGTGTCCGCCAGCGCCCGGACCTGCTTTTGCCGTTCGGCGTCACCGGTGTTTCCCCGCAGCCAGCGGCGCGACCGGCGCAAAAGCTCGGCAGCCTCGTTGGCGCCGGGATCGACCGAAATACCCTCCCCCAGACGCCGGCTCAGCTCGAGCAGCAGTTGCTTTTGACGCGCGGCATACGAAGCCCGCTCGTCGGGCGCCATGCCGCAGGCAATCTCATCGCGCGACAGCAGCGTCGCATAGATGTGGTGGACGCGCTCCGGCAGCGTATCGCCGGCACGGCGCTCGATCTTCAGGCTCTTCTCGACATAGGCGCATTCCTGCGCCAGAGCCGGCTCGACATTCTTGGTGAAGGCGAGCTTCCAGACAACCGGCGCGATCCAAACCCTAGAATCCTGATCGGTGGCGCGAGCGCGCTTGAGCGCTTCGAATCCCATCTCGACCGCGCCCGGGAGAAGCGGACCGACAACATCGGCATGCCAGCCGACGCCGCCTTCGGGATGCAAGAGCACACCATGCCCTTTCAGCGCCCAGGCGATCGAGTGTTCCTTGGCAGCCCCACTGTTGCCGGGAATCTGGGCGATCAGATTGTTGGCCAGCCAGAATTTCTGCATGATCCGGCCGAGGCCGTTGACGACGCCATGCGTGGCCCAGGATGCCGCGAGCGGACTGACCTGCGAGACGACCTCCTTGTCGATCATCCAGTCGGTAAAGAATTCCGGATGATTGGGCGTGATGAAGGTCGCCTTGCCTGGCCCGCAACAGGCCTTCAGCCGCTGCCGGTCGTCGTCGGGAAAGTCGATATGGCGGACATTGGCGACGCCGCGCAATCCGGCCAGGCGGTTGAACGGCAACAGGTCGCGAAATCCGGGAATGCCGTGCAGCATGACAAGCCGGTTGACGACAGTCATGATCCTGATCAGCGCCGGATTGGGCCTCGGCGCCACGAACACATCGATTCTGTTCAACCCATCCCCCCGATCGACCCGTCGGCGTAGAGGTTGAGATGCAATTGCGGCGTGTTCAAGTCATTCGCCGCCGCCGCTTTGTGGCGTGGTTAAGCTGAAAGCCCTATTTCGGCGGACAGGCCTTCGACTGATCGAACAACGACAGATTGACCAGCTTGCCGGTCATCGAGAACTCGCCGTAGTCCATGACGAGGTCGCGCGTGATGCCGTTCTCATGCAGCTTGAAGCTGATCCGGTACTCCGGCACCTCCTCGCCTGTCTTGTCGGTGCCATCGAAATAGGCGATGTCGACTGGCCAGTATTTGTCGGTGGCGAGTTTCGCCAGTGCCGGCGCTTCCGGATCGGTCTTGTCGGCATCGGCTTTCTTGCCGACGACGACGGTGGTGGTCATCACCTTGTCTGCATCTTCCGAGCCGTCGAACAGATTGGTTTCGTAGAAATTTTCGCCTTTTTCGGCCTTGTCGATCAGCTCGACCAGATGCTGGGTCGGAAACTGGGTGGCGGCCAGTTCGAGGCTGTTCTTCTCCGGCTTGTCGATGTCGACCTTGAGGCCCTTCGTCTCCTTCGTCGCCGTGCCCTTGACCTCCTTGTCAAGGTTCTGGTCGACGAAGGATTTTGTCACGAACGAGAAAGTCTTGCCTTCGGCGTCCTCGAAAGTGGTCGTCTGCTGGTCGGTCAGCTTTGTTGTGTTGTCGTTGGTGGCAATCTGGGTGACGAAGCGAAACTTCACCGTGTAGCCTTCGCAAGGCGAGCCGTTGAACTCATAGACCATGCGGCCGGAAATGCCAGTGATTCCCGAGCGATCGGAAGCCTTGTCCAGGCTCAGATCGTAAACCGCGCGATGCGCCTGCAGTGCCGGTACGGCAAAAGCCGGCGCCATCGAGAACACCGCTGGCAGCAGGACTGCATGGAATGCGAGGCGTGTTGCGCGCATGAGTGGCTCCGATCATCGCGCCTGATGGCAGGCCGCAGGGAAAGATGGTCCAGCTTAAAAAAAGTCGTGGCGGAAGCGAGGCAAAAATAGCAATTTCGGCCCGACCTGCGCGGCGTCATCAAGCAATAGGGAAATACCATGAATGAAACAATCGAAAAGCGGCTAAGCGATCTAGGCGTGACGCTTCCGATCGCCGCCGCGCCCGCCGCCAACTACGTGCCCTATTCCAGGTCAGGCAATCTGCTGTTCACCGCCGGACAGCTGCCGCTCAAGGATGGCAAGCTGCAGGCGAGCGGACTGCTCGGCCACGACGTAGACACTGCAACCGGCAAGGAAGCAGCAAAATACTGCGCGATCAACATATTGGCGCAGGCCAAGGCAGCACTTGGCGATCTTGAGAAAATCCGCCGCCTCGTGAAGATCACCGTCTTCGTCGCCTCGGCGCCGGATTTTGTCGAGCAGCATCTGGTTGCCAACGGCGCCTCGGATTTTCTGGTTGCAGTGCTCGGCGATCACGGCAAACATGCCCGCTCCGCCGTCGGCGCCGCCTCCCTGCCGCTTAATGCCGCAGTGGAAATCGAAGCCATCTTCGAAGTCGAATGAGCCAGACATGACCGACCTTTCTTGGCTGACCGCCCGACCCGTCGCCCATCGCGGCCTCCACGACATGAACAAGACGCGCTGGGAGAACACGCTTTCCGCCTTCGCCGCTGCAGCCGAACGCGGCTATGCGATCGAATGCGACGTGCATCTGTCGTCTGACCGCATCCCGGTCATCATCCATGACCGTGATCTAAAGCGGCTGACCGGCCAGGACGGTTTCGTCTGGCAGCGCACGGCAGCGGAAATGACGGCGCTCAAGATCGGCGGCACATCAGACCATCTGCCGACCCTGCAGCAGGCACTCGACCTGGTCGATGGTCGTGTGCCGATGGTCGTCGAGCTGAAAGGGGCCCCCGGCCATGACGAAGGCCTGGTGGAAAGCGTCGGCAAGATGCTCAAGCGCTACAAGGGCAACGCGGCGATCATGTCGTTCGACCATTGGCTGATCCGCGATTTCCCGAAACACGCGCCCGGCATTCCGGGCGGGCTGACCGCCTATGGCAAAGACACACCCCTGATCGAGGCGCATTTCGCCATGCTGGCGCATGACATCGCCTTCACCTCCTATGCCGCCGGCGACCTGCCGAACCGGTTCGTCTCCTTCGTGCGCGAAAGGCTCAAAATGCCGGTAATCACCTGGACCGTGCTCGACCAACCGGCGGTCGACCTGACCTTCAGATATGCCGATCAGATGACGTTCGAAGGATTCGAACCCGATCTTATACAGGTCGCTTGAACCGGGCTTGCATGGACCGGCATGGAGCTTAAATAAGCCCAATGGATCAAGGCGATGAAGGCGACGGGCAAACGGCGAATGGAGAGTATGCGATCCGGGTTGCCTCCGGCATCGGAGCCTTTACCTGCGCGGAATGGGATGGCCTCGGCGGCACCACCCGCGGCGATACAGAAAACGGCTACAACCCACTCGTTTCATTCGCTTTTCTGAGTGCACTCGAGGATTCCGGCTGCGCCGTGCGGCGCACCGGCTGGCAGGGCCATCATCTTAGGCTGGAGACAGCGCAGGGAAAACTGCTCGGTGCCGTTCCCTGCTACCTGAAATCGCACAGCCAGGGCGAATATGTCTTCGACCACGGCTGGTCGGACGCGTTTGAGCGCGCCGGCGGGCGCTATTATCCAAAACTGCAATGCGCCGTGCCGTTCACGCCGGTCACCGGCCCTCGCCTGCTGGTCAACAGGGGCGAGGACAGTTGCGCCGTGAAGGCCGGCTTGGCAGCAGGCCTGAAAGCGGTGACGGAAAAGCTCGGCGTATCTTCCGCGCACGTGACCTTCGCGCAGGAGAAAGATGTCGGGGCGCTGGAAGCGGCGGGTTTTCTGCACCGCACCGACCAGCAGTTCCACTTCTTCAATGAAGGTTTTTCGACCTACGACGATTTTCTCGCCACTCTGGCATCGCGCAAGCGCAAGGCGTTGAAGAAGGAGCGGCGCGAGGCGCTCGCTCACGGCATCTCGATCGACTGGCTGACCGGCAAGGACCTGACCGAAAGGGTCTGGGACGACTTCTTTGCCTTCTACATGGATACCGGCAGCAGGAAATGGGGGCGGCCCTATCTCAGCCGCGAGTTCTTCTCGATGATCGGCGAGCGTATGGCCGACGATATCCTGCTGGTGATGGCCAAGCGCAATGGACGCTACATTGCCGGCGCCATCAATTTCATCGGTTCCGATGCGCTCTACGGGCGCAACTGGGGCTGCATCGAAGACCATCCTTTCCTGCATTTCGAGGTCTGTTATCATCAGGCGATCGACTTCGCGATCGACCGTAAGCTGAAAGTGGTCGAGGCGGGCGCGCAAGGCGAGCACAAGCTGGCGCGCGGCTATAGGCCGGTGACCATGCATTCGGCACATTACATCGCGCATCCCGGCTTGCGCAATGCGGTCGCCGACTATCTCAGACGCGAGCGGCGCGAGGTCGAGCGGATGGGCGACTATCTCGAAGAACACACTCCGTTCCGCAAGGATCTGGCGGACGATTAGAGCGACGTGCGTCCAATTGGACGCACAAAGTACGCTCTAACACTTTGAACCTCCTCATCGTACTTTCCGAAAATCGATTCCGATTTTCGGGTCGATGCGGTAGAGCAAGGCACAATCGGGAGCGCACGCCATGGCCGACCCCACCTACGACAGCAACAATATCTTCGCGAAAATCCTGCTCGGTGAAATTCCGTCGCATCGCGTCTATGAAGATGACGCAGTTGTCGCCTTCATGGATGTAATGCCGCAGGGGCCGGGTCATACACTGGTTGTGCCGAAGGCGCAGTCGCGCAACCTGCTTGACGCGGACCCGGCAGTGTTCGGCCCGCTCTTCGCAAATGTCCAGAAAGTTGCGCGGGCAGTGAAAAAGGCCTTCGATGCCGATGGCGTCACCATCATGCAGTTCAACGAGCCTGCTTCAGGCCAGACCGTCTTTCACCTCCATGTCCATGTCATTCCACGCTTCGAGGGCATCCCCTTGAAGCCACATAGCGGGCAGATGGAGAAACCGGAAGTGTTGGCTGAGAACGCTGGCAAGATACGGACGGCGCTGGGAAACTGAAGCCGGGCGGCGCGCACAATGCCTTCGGCCACTCTTTATCCAACAAAAAAGCCCCGTTTCCGGGGCTTTTTTCAGCTTTCAGGGCCATCACGCCTTGCGGGGCAGTTGCGGCACCAGGCTGCGCTTACTGCCATCCTTGCTCTTAGGCTCCGCCTTCTGCGCTATCGCCTTTTTCGCGACGGGCTTCTTGGCGGCAGCCTTCTTGGGCTTCGGCGTGTCGTCCGGTTCTTCCTTCTTCGGCTTGACCGGCGCCTCGTCGGCGAGCGACTCGAGCTTCAGGCCGGTCTCGCCGGTTTCCTTCTTCTCGACGGTGACACGCACCGTGCCGCCCTTCTTGAGCTTGCCGAACAGCACCTCGTCGGCCAACGGCTTCTTGATGTGCTCCTGGATGACCCGGCCGAGCGGCCGCGCTCCCATGCGCTCGTCATAGCCCTTCTCGGCCAGCCAGGCGATCGCCTCCTGCGACAGGTCGAAGGTGACGCCACGCTCGGAAAGCTGGGCCTCAAGCTGCATGACGAACTTCTGCACCACCTGGTGGATGACCGGAACCGGCAGCGAGCCGAACGGGATGATCGCATCGAGACGGTTGCGGAACTCCGGCGTGAACAGCCGGTTGATCGCTTCGACGTCGTCGCCTTCGCGCTTGGTCGAGCCGAAACCGATCGCCGCGCGCTGCGCATCCGAGGCGCCCGCATTGGTGGTCATGATCAAGATGACATTGCGGAAGTCGATCTGCTTCCCGTTGTGGTCGGTCAGCTTGCCATGGTCCATGACCTGCAACAGGATGTTGAACAGGTCCGGATGCGCCTTCTCGACCTCATCCAGCAACAGCACGCAATGCGGATGCTGGTCGACGCCGTCGGTCAACAGGCCGCCCTGATCGAAGCCGACATAGCCGGGAGGCGCGCCGATCAGTCGCGAGACGGTGTGGCGTTCCATGTATTCCGACATGTCGAAGCGGATCAGCTCGACACCGAGCGAAGCGGCGAGCTGCTTTGCCACTTCGGTCTTGCCGACGCCGGTCGGTCCCGAGAACAGATAGGAGCCGATCGGCTTCTCCGGCTCGCGCAGGCCCGCCCGCGCCAGCTTGATCGCCGAGGTCAACGCCGTGATCGCGGTATCCTGACCGTAGACGACGCGCTTCAGCTCGATGTCGAGACCGGCCAGCACCTTCTCGTCGTCGGCAGAAACCGTCTTCGGCGGAATGCGGGCGATGGTGGCGATCGTCGCTTCGATCTCCTTGATGCCGATCGTCTTCTTGCGCTTGGCCTCCGGCACCAGCATTTGTGAGGCGCCGGTCTCGTCGATCACGTCGATCGCCTTGTCCGGCAGCTTGCGGTCGTTGATATAGCGCGCCGACAATTCGACCGAAGCCTTGATCGCCTCAGCCGTGTAGCGAACCTTGTGGAACTCCTCGAAATACGGCTTCAGACCCTTCATGATCTCGATGGCGTCCTCGATGGTCGGCTCGTTGACGTCGATCTTCTGGAAGCGCCGCACCAGGGCGCGATCCTTCTCGAAGAACTGGCGGAACTCCTTGTAGGTGGTCGAGCCGATGCAGCGGATCGCGCCGGACGACAGCGCCGGCTTCAACAGATTCGACGCATCCATGGCGCCACCTGACGTCGCCCCTGCCCCGATCACCGTGTGGATCTCATCGATGAACAGGACCGCGCCCGGATAATCCTCGAGTTCCTTGACGACCTGCTTCAGCCGCTCCTCGAAATCGCCGCGATAGCGCGTGCCGGCCAGCAATGTTCCCATGTCGAGCGCGAAGATGGTGGCGTTGTGCAACACTTCCGGCACGTCGCCCTCGACGATGCGCTTGGCAAGGCCTTCGGCGATCGCCGTCTTGCCGACGCCGGGGTCGCCGACATAGAGCGGATTGTTCTTGGAGCGGCGGCACAGCACCTGGATGGTGCGGTTGATCTCGGACTCGCGGCCGATCAGCGGATCGATCTTGCCGGCCTTGGCCTTGTTGTTCAGGTTGACGCAATAGGCGGTCAGCGCGTCCTGCTGCTGCTTTTTCTTGCCGCCGTCCTCTTGCGGCTCGGCGCCGTTCTGGCCGCCCTGCTCGTCGTCGGCGCCGCGCGGCGACCGCGTCTCGGATGCGCCGGGGCGCTTGGCGATGCCGTGCGAGATGTAGTTGACCGCGTCATAGCGGGTCATCTGCTGTTCCTGCAGGAAATAGGCGGCATGGCTCTCGCGCTCGGCGAAGATGGCAACGAGCACGTTAGCGCCGGACACTTCCTCGCGGCCGGACGACTGAACATGGATCACCGCGCGCTGGATGACGCGCTGGAAACCGGCCGTCGGCTTGGAGTCCTCGTCGTATCCGGTGACGAGATTGTCGAGCTCGGTGTCGATATAGGTGAGAACCGTATGCTTCAGCTCGTCGAGGTCGACGTTGCAGGCGCGCATGACCGCGGCCGCCTCGGTATCGTCGATGAGGGCGAGCAGCAAATGTTCAAGGGTTGCGTATTCGTGGTGCCGCTCATTGGCGAGCGTCAGCGCCTGGTGAAGCGCCTTTTCCAGGCCTTGGGAGAAAGCCGGCATGTTACCTCACTTCTTCTCCATCACGCATTGCAGCGGATGCTGATTCTGTCGGGCGAAATCCATGACCTGAGACACTTTGGTCTCGGCCACCTCGAATGTATAGACCCCGCACTCGCCAACTCCATGATTGTGAACATGTAGCATGATGCGTGTGGCGGCTTCACGGTCCTTCTGGAAAAAACGCTCTAGCACGTGAACCACGAATTCCATGGGTGTGTAGTCGTCGTTGAGAATGAGGACCCGATAAAGGCTAGGCTTCTTGGTCTTGGTTTTAGTGCGCGTGATAACAGCCGTGCCGCGACCGGCCTCGTTGCCGTCGCTGCCGTTTTGCATACGCACCACATCTCCTGTGGCAGTCAAACCTGTAGTCACGTAGTCCTGCCTTTTTCGAATCCCCAAGCGAGTTCGACATGTAGGTGTTCGATGGACGATTTTAAGCCCTTCTGTTTAGCTGACAATATGGCTAGGTGGCCAAACTTGGCCGATTTTCGAAATCGTGAAGGCGGCAGAGCCCCTAATTTCAAATTGCCACGAAAAAACCCGGCCGCGCGTTCGCGACCGGGTCTGTCTTGCAGGCCCGAGGGCCATCTTCACATTTTATAGCGAGATTACTTCGCTTTTGCGACGATTGATTCGAACGGCTTGTAGGCTTCTTTGGCGAGCTCGGCATAGAGATCGCCGATCTTCGTCGCTTCGGTGACGAAGGATTCGTAGGACTGCTTGGCAAAATCGGACTGGATCTCGATCGCCTTCTCCAGCGACTTGGCCGACAAAAGTTTCTCTGCTGCTGCACTGCCGGCTTCGAAGCTCTTCTTGGTGTACTCGCCCGCCTCGGTGGCGATGGCCTGCGCACCCTTGGAAAGGGATGCGAAGCTCTTCAAGCCGGTGTCGGCAAACTCCTTGCCGTATTTGCTGAAATCTTCATAGGTCTGGGTCATTTCACGCTCCCTTGACGGTTGCCCTTGAACGGCGGACGCGCCCTGTCCGGGCCGCGTTGTGCAATGCAAGCAATATATTGTGCAATGCACAAAAAGTCAATGTTCGCCGAGTGCGACGCCAGCACGCCGGCCCGGCACATCGACCCGGTCGCCGGCCCAGGCACTAGCGGTGGCTAAAATTCGAATAAAGAGAAGCTCAAACCCGAAGAAAATGGTGAACGTGGCGGTTACCATAAACGGATTGGTAACGCTGACCGCGATAGCTTGGCTGGAAGTGAGGCAGGAACCTTTGCCGCCTCCAGGGCAACAAAAAATCCAAAGGAACCATCGGTGCGTCAGGCGTTGTCGGGCATTCTCTCCAAATCCTCTTTGAAAACGATCATGATCCTCGCTTTGGCGATGACATTCGTCGTCGCCGACGCTGCTTCGTCCATGGCGGCGAGGTCGGCGGCCATCGTCATCGACGCCAAGACCGGCAAGGTGCTTTATTCTTCGAATGCGGATGGTCGGCGCTATCCCGCCTCGCTCACCAAGATGATGACGCTTTACATGGCCTTCGAGGCCATGGCGAAGGGCAAGATCAGCAAGAACTCCCGGGTCGTCTTCTCGGCCAATGCTGCTGCCGAACCGCCGACGAAACTCGGCGTCAGACCGGGCGGCGCGATCACGGTCGAGACCGCGATCCTGTCGATGGTGACCAAGTCGGCAAACGACTCGGCAACGGCGCTCGGCGAGCTTCTCGGCGGCAACGAAGCCAATTTCGCCCACATGATGACAGCCAAGGCGCGTGCACTGGGCATGAAGGGGACCGTTTTCCGCAACGCCCACGGCTTGCCAAATCCCGGTCAGTTCACGACCGCGCGCGACATGGCGGTGCTCGGCATCGCGCTACGGGAGCATTTTCCCCAATACTACGGCTATTTCTCACAACGTTCATTTCTCTACGGCCGCAAGCGCATCAACGGCCATAACCGCCTGCTTGGGCGCATCAAGGGGGTCGACGGCATCAAGACGGGTTACACCCGCGCCTCCGGCTACAATCTCGTCTCCTCGGTCGACGACGGCGATCGCCGCATCGTAGCAGTTGTCATAGGCGGGAAATCCGGCGGCAGCCGCGACAACCAGATGGCCGAATTGATCAACACCTACAT